>NZ_CATKPX010000019.1:0-119947 GCF_949767755.1 Pseudomonas sp. IT-P4
GTCATCGGAGACAATGAACAGGATGTTCGTCTTGTCCGTCTGGGCGGCTTGGGCAACCCCATTCAATGACAAAAGTGCAGCAAACACGATAGAAAGCCTAAAACGATCCGACAGCTTTTCCATACCAATATTCCTTGTTTTTTCATGGTGTCAGCAACCGGGTGATGAGTGCACCTCAATATTGTCCTTTGGTGCATTGACCATCGAGTAATTAGCCTAGGTACTGCATACAGAATCATTTCCTACTTTTTGCATGACTACGCACGGATTAAGGCCCACGTCAGAGTCTAGTGCGGATTCGGAAGTTGAACGTGGCAACTGCGATTTTTTAGAGGGCCATGTCACAACTATTATTTGATCGCGCAGTCGGGCCGCCCATGCCTAATGGTATTCAGCCTAAAGTTCTCGACTCACCAATCACTGTGGCCGTTTCAGCGAGTTGCTTGCGCAATATCGCCGCAGAAAATATCGCTATTGCCATCCTCGGGTGCCGTACGTACGACGATGGAGTACGTGCCGGCAAGCAGGTCTTTCATGGCTATGGGCGCGCTTCGGTAGAAGGTCCAACCGTTGGTTCCAGCGGTGCTTTTGGTATTGACCTTATCGTTCATGGCGAAGGCGACAGCCCCGGGTTGTTGGCAGCTACCTTTATGGATGAACGTGTACAGGCGAGGGGGCAGCAGGGTTCCGGTTGGAACGCCTGTGATGTCGAAGTCAAAATTGGTTTGATTGCCGACACTGGTCAACGTGGTGCTGGCGATCTGGCCAGGATTATTGTGGGTAGCCGCCAAAGGAAGGTTCATCGAATGGTTCGATGAACTGCTGCAGCCGAAGAGACTTGCCATGATCAGTAGCGCTGGCAGGGCAGTACTGGGTTTCATTGACACCTCCAATAGTGGAAGAAGTGCATAGGGGAATATTGGGTATAGCTCATTAATACGCTATGGTTTGCTTGAAAAAGTCAGTCTTTATCAACTAAGCAGTGCGAGTTCATGGCGGGGGGTATTTCACTCATATCGATCGGATCGGCATACAGCTGAAATAAAATCAAAAGCCCTACTTTGTTACCCCGTTGAGCAGGACTCCGTACGACTGGAGAAACTCCACCGTGCCGTGGAAGATCAGGCCCACGCCCATTGCCGAAACGAAGAAGCCGACAATGCGTGTCGCCGCGTCAATGCCTTGCGGACCAATCTTTTTGAGGATGTCATTGGCGTAAGCCAGAGACAGGTAGGTGGTAAACATGGTGGCGAAGATCGCCAATGCTACTACCGCGAAGGACAGTATGGCGCGGTCGGAATCCTTGATGGTACTGGTCAGGCCGATCACCGTGGCAATGGCGCCAGGGCCGAACATGATCGGCATGGCCATGGGAATGAAGGATACGTCCTGGTTACCCTTGCTACTGCCTGGAATCAGGCTGCTGTTTGGCGAGGGGGCGAAAAGCTCGAAGCCGATACGCATGAGGATCACCCCGCCGACCACCCGGATCATACTCAAGGGAACCTCGAACAGACGCAGCAGCAGGTTGCCGAAGATCAGAAAGAAAAACATCAGCGCCAGCGCATAAAGGCAGGCCTTGCGTGCCACCTGGCGCCGCTCGGCGGCGTCTTTGTCTTGCAGCAGGCCCAAGAATACCGGAATGGCCTCAAGTGGATTGATGATTGCCAAAAGGGTGGTGAACATGCCGAAGAACAGAGTGGCGTACGTGTTCATGGATGATCTGCCCAGAGCGTGGTTTACCAAGTCACCATAGCTCATCAGTAGCAATTCGCCTCAAGTCATTGCCGCAGAAAATCAGGGGGCGGGAATGACGGTTTATACAGAAGCGTGAAAAATTGAAATGGAGGCAGGACCGAGCGATAGGTGGTGCTGATCATGCTCAATGGAAAACCCACTAATAGAAAATGCGTAAGCGATGGGCTTGAAACTGGAGGCAGGCTGCTGCTTCCGTTTCCCAGATGCTGACAGTTCAGTTGGAAGAGTTGCTCAGTTGCTGAAGCTCAAGTTGCTTGGCAGCACTGGCTTCGAGGGTTGCACGCTCTTCATCCAGATACCGATAAATGCTTTGGAAGTTGGCGATTTTCTGTTTGATTTCTGCCATCTTCTTTTCAATTAGCTTCGCGCCGTCAGCACAATCGATCAGTTTGTTCCGCTGCGCATCCAGAATCTCGCCTATTTCCCCCAGGGAAAACCCCATGCTTTGCGCGCGCTGGATAAAGTCCAGATCCTGCAGAGTTTGCACTGTGTAAACGCGATAGTTGTTAGTTTGCCGCAGCGGTGAGATCAGGCCGATTTGCTCGTAGTAACGGAGCGTATGGCGGCTGGCGCCGCTGCGGGCCTCGAGTTCGCCGATTTTCATTAAAACACCGCTTGACTATAGAGTTGGGTCGATAGTTTACGCTTGATTTTTCACCTTAAACAAGGAGCAGGGAAATGAGCGTGGAGTGCTTTGTCACGGGGGGTACCGGCTTCGTCGGTCAACATTTGGTGGCGTGCCTGAGTGCAAAAGGTCACACCATTCGGGTGTTGATGCGTCGCCCAGAGCGACTAGCTGCACTGCGCGAGCAAGTCGATAATTTGGGAGGGTGCGCAACCCGGGTATTTGCCGTAGCTGGCGATCTGGAACGGGACAACCTCGGGCTGAGTCTTGCTGACCGAGAAGTGCTAAGGCACGCCAGAGTCATATTCCACCTGGGCGCCCACTTCGCATGGGGGCTTTCAGTGGAGCATTCTCGTGCGGTGAATGTGGAAGGGGCAAAGCGCGTGGCGCTGTTGGCGGCTGAGCAAAAAAGCCGTTTAGTGATGATCGGCGGCTACATGCTGAAAAATCATGAACATCTGCAACGCATCGGAATTGATCCTCGTCATCCGCAGTTGACGAATTGGCCTGCCGTCTACCGACATGTCGGTGGTTACGAGGGAAGCAAGCTGGAGGCGCATTTTGCGACCCTGGAGGTCATGGCCGCCAAGGGCGGGGAGATTACCGTTGTCCACCCTGCGACTGTCTGTGGTCATAGCCGCACGGGGCATATCCTTGACGGTCAGCCGCTGGTGGAGCTGATACGCAACCTTGTGCAGGGAAAGCTGACTGCAGTGCCCGGTACCGCCGAGCACTGGCTGCCACTGGTCACCGTGGATTACCTGGTTGAACTGGTGGCAGTTTGTGCTTTTGATCCGGCCATGGTGGACCAGGAACTGCTGGCGCTGGATGACCAAACTCCAAACTTGCGAGAACTCCTGATACAGGTGGCACACCCTTTGGGCTTAAAGTCTCCCAAGCATCACATTTCACTCCGATTGCTGAAGTTGCTACTGAGTATTCCTCCCGTCGCGTGGTTTTTGAATACAAAACCCGAAGCCTTGGACTTTATCCAGACCACTCGTTTTGATACAGCGGCGGTCGAGCAATTTGCCAACAGACATGGAATAGCCAAACCGGATATACGTCAGTCTTTGCAGCACACTGCAACGTTCGTCAACTCATATTGCATAGGCAAGGGCCAGACCCTCTGACTTCTCCCTTGGCGGCGATAAGAAGGCGAATAGCATCCTACTGGGCGGTCCAGTGCTTATGCCACAATAAATACTGGGGTTGGTGGGATCTTCGTATCTTCAAACTTTGCGCCGTCGATACAGGGCGGCATTCTATCGAACGACACTTCAGCGACAGGGATCGTCATCCATGCAATCTACTTTCAGCAAAGGCGTCATATTTGCACTCTCCGCTGCGGCACTGAACGCAACGATCGGTGTACTCAGCAAAATACTCATGAGTAATGGTTTTACCGCTAGCAGTGTCGCTGTCATCAAGACCGTACTGGGTTGCGTGCTTCTCTCGATCCTGTTGTTTTTCCTCAAGCGCCCGGCGGCGTCGACCAAATGGACTCAGGCGGCTATCTGCGCATTCCTTGGCATCTTTGTGCTGTTCCATTTCGAAACGTCCGCCTATCGACACTACGCTGCGGCAGGTGTGGTGGTGGTGCTGATGGCCAGTGCCTCAATTTCCTCGATCATTCTGGGGCGTATTTTCCTCAAGGATGCCATCACCGCGAACGCTACCGTTGGTGCTGCACTGGCTATCGCCGGGATCTCGGTGATCTTCGGCGGCGACCTGCAGCAGGGCTTTACCCTGCAAGGTGCTGCACTCGCCTCCATGGCCGGCTCCGGCTATGGGGCCTTTTCGGTTGCCATGAAGCGTATGGGAGTGTCGGGGGGGCTGCACTTCACCCGACAATTGTTGTTCTTTGGCAGCCTGTACTTGCTGATGCCGGCTGCGGCCGATGGTTTCGCGATGGGCGAGCTGTCGCCGCTGGCGATCGCCGCGCTGCTGGCGCTGGCCACGCTGCCGACAATCCTGGGCTTCTTCTGCACCACCAAGGCCATCGAGTATCTCAAGCCATCCCAAGTGCAGGCGTTGGAGCTGACCGAGCCACTGTTCGCCGCGCTGCTGGCGTTTGTGGCGCTCAACGAAATACCGCGCGAAAGCCTGTACGCGGGAGCGGCACTGATCATCGTCGGCCTGTGTTTCTCCAATGAACTAATCCGCTTGGGTAGCAAAGCATCCGTCCCTTCGACCGAGTGAGCAATTTTCGGATCCTGATTACTTTAGCAATCAGTGGTTTTTAAGTGTTTTGAGCGACCGACCGCTTCTGGCCGATTTCTGCCTGTCGCGAAAGGTTGAATCCACAATCCAAAGCGGACCGTCACATTTCACCGGAATAAGCGGCGTGTTGTCAGCCATGACCAAAGCGGTTTCACAGCAATGGTAGGCGTAGACCCTGTGCGCATGTTTGATCACGCAAACTTGCATCGGAACGATCTTGAGCAGCTCGCTGATTTCCTCTTCAACGCTGTGTTTACGGCAACCGCAGGCACAGGACCACCGGTGATCTGGCAGTTCGAGAATGACTTGGATCACGGAAGGTCGGTGGGTAAAGGTTTGCGTTTGCCTTTCGCAACCACTACCTCCTCTTCAACCATATAGTCGACATTGCTCAAGGGAAGCATCCCGATATGTCGAAAAACGAGCCCGTTCGATGGGCTCGTTTCTTGTAGCCAGTGTTTGAACTACCAACCCAGCTGCTTGTTGAACGACAGCGCATCATAATAGTCATGCTGCATCGCGATCTTGCCATCCTTCAGCCGAATGAAGCTGATGCCCTTGAAAGACAACGGCTTGTTGGTTGCTGGCGTTTCAGGTGCCCAGGCGCCGGTGTTCTTCCCATCGAACTGCCACTCGAAGGCGATGTTGTCGCCTTCGATGATGGGCTGGCCAACCATTTGCCATTTCAAGTCAGGCACTGCATCGATAAAGAGCTTGATGACCTCGACCCTGGCAGTTTCCCGGCCGACTTTAGGCACCCCTACGGACGCGTCCAGGAACTCCCCGTTCTCGGCAAAATACTGTGCTGCCGCATCGGGATCGTGTTTGTTCCAGGCGCTCATGTAGGCGGTGATAACGTCCAGGGTCTTCTCTTTGTCCGCTGCAACCGAGAACTGGGCAAACAAGAGAAAGACAAGAATGCTGACGAGATGGGCGGATATCCGGTGCATGGTATTTCCTCTTCGTTTTTTGCTGTTGTTGGAGGTGCGGAAATCAGTTTTGCCCGGGCATGCAACGGCCTATCGCGGGGCAGGCAATTCAACCAGCGACCAATCGATCGATAGCGGCTTGAGTTTGTGCACCTTGGCGGCGGCAGGACGACTGGCCATGTTGCCGACGAACCAGTTCGCTGAATTGGCCGCGACGATGCGGCCTTCGCCGTTGATGATGAAGGCTTCGTTCTTCATGCGCAGCAGGCAGCGGGTGAGCAACTGATCAAATTCGTGCAGGGCAATATCCGCCGCCGCGACGCCGACAAAATGCCCGCCGGCGAAGATCGGCACCGAGAAGGCCAGTATGTAGAGTTCGGTGCCGTAGAGGTCCACAAACGGACCCTCGACCGACGCTTGGCCCGTCAGCTTGGGGCGGGTGAACCAGGGCATGCTCTGGTAGTTGTAGAAGCTTTCGCTTTGGCGATTGAAGTTCAGCATCATCGGCGCGATTTTTCCGCGGACGGGGCGGTAGAACCATTCGAGGAACAGCTCTTGATCGGCGAGCTCGCCCGGTTCCAGCACCACACCGGTGCCATGGATGTACGTATCGTTTGTTGAGAGCCGCTCTTCGATGGTCGCCTGCAGGAATATCAGGTCTTTCGAGGTGGGTTTTCTGCCTTCAGTGGCAAGCGCGTCCCAGACCGTCACCACTTGTTCGGCCAGCATGTTGAGTTGCTCGAACACCTTGCTGAAAACCTCTTCCAGACGCTGGGTGCACTGGCGAAGGTCTTCGTTCTGTTCTGTCGTGATCATGACAATGCGTTCTCTTGCAGCCTGAGTAGTTCGAAGCGCAAATCCATCAGGCGCTTGATGCCTTCCTTGATATGGGCTTCTGTCAACGCGCTGGCCAGATTGGATTCGCCGGCCATCACGGCCTGCAGGATGGCCCGGTGCTCGGCAATGGCGGTGTTTTTCTGCCTGTCGCTCATGGCGATCCATTGCAGCTCGCCCATTTCGGACTGCAACCGCATTTCAGCGTGGGTCAAGCGCACCGATTGGGCCGCGACGGCGACTTCGATGTGAAATCGCGCATCGGCACGTCGCAACTCGCTGCGTGTGGTGGCGCCCTGCAGTGCCGTCACGAAATTTTCCAGCCTTTGGTGCTGGGCGCTGGAGGAGCGGCTGGCCGCCAGGCCAGCGGCGGTAGCCGAAATCGCGATCTGTTCGTCGCAGAGGTCGCGAAGTTCCAGCGAGCTCATGGCGCTCAACCTGGCCTTGAGAAAGTCATCGGAAACTTCCACGGGGGCGCAGACGAAACTGCCGCCATTTCTGCCGCGTTTTGTAGCGACAACGCCGCGCTGACGGAGGATCGCCAACGCGTCGCGCAACGTTACGGTGGCCACGCCGAAGCGTGTCGCCAGCTCGCTTTCGCTGGGCAATTGTTCGCCCTCGCCAATCAGGCCCAGCTCGATGACCTCGATCAGCCGGCGAGCCACTTCCTCGGGCTTGCCTTCCTGGCTGACCTGCAGCAGGGAAAGCCGGTTCACTTTATTCAGTTGAGTCATCCTATTCGTCGTAAAAAATATGGAACTAGGTTTCTTTTAGTCATATCCCGTCTGGCGCGCAACATGAAAGCGGTTTTTAGCCCGAGTTCGGCCGCGAGAATGTCGTGATTGGATAAAAACGACACATTATTTGGCAGCTTTTAAATCATAAGATATGGTTTCATATGTTTAATAAAAAGCCTGGCTCCGGGACCTGCCCGGAGCGCTGAAATGCACTGGCATCGACACAGAGGAATGGCACCGTCATGACGAATCCAACGCTTAGCACTTGGGAAGCACGCGCACAGGCACTGAAGATAGAAGGGCGCGCATTTATCGGCGGGGACTATACCCACGCCGTCGAGGGAGAAACGTTTGATTGTCTGAGCCCAATCGATGGCCGCCTGCTGACCAAGGTCGCAAGCTGCTCGGCCGCAGACGCTGATCGCGCCGTTGAAGTTGCTCGCGCTACGTTCGATTCGGGCGTCTGGTCGCGCATGGCGCCGGCGGACAGAAAGCAGGTTATGGTTCGTTTCGCCGCCTTGCTGGAAGCCAATGCCGATGAATTGGCGCTGCTGGAAACCCTGGACATGGGCAAGCCGATCAGCGATTCGCTGGCCGTCGACGTGCCGCAAGCGGCACAAGCGCTGAGCTGGAGCGGCGAGGCCATCGACAAGATCTACGACGAAGTGGCCGCCACCCCGCACGATCAACTGGGTCTGGTCACCCGCGAGCCGGTCGGTGTGGTCGCGGCTATCGTGCCGTGGAACTTCCCGCTGATGATGGCCTGCTGGAAACTGGGCCCGGCGCTGTCGACCGGTAACTCGGTGATCCTCAAACCGTCGGAAAAATCGCCACTGACCGCCATCCGCATCGCCCAACTGGCCATCGAGGCCGGCATTCCGGCCGGCGTGCTCAACGTGCTGCCAGGCTACGGCCACACCGTCGGCAAGGCCCTGGCCCTGCACATGGACGTCGACACCCTGGTGTTCACCGGATCGACCAAGATCGCCAAGCAGCTGCTGATCTACTCCGGTGAGTCGAACATGAAGCGCGTCTGGCTGGAAGCCGGTGGCAAGAGCCCGAACATCGTCTTCGCCGATGCCGCCGACCTGCAGGCCGCGGCCGAATCGGCGGCCGGTGCCATTGCGTTCAACCAGGGCGAAGTCTGCACCGCCGGCTCGCGCCTGCTGGTGGAGCGTTCGATCAAGGACAAGTTCCTGCCCCTGGTAGTCGAGGCCCTCAAGGGCTGGAAGCCGGGCAACCCGCTGGACCCGGACACCAACGTCGGTGCCCTGGTCGATACCCAGCAGATGAACACCGTGCTGTCTTACATCGAGTCCGGTCACAACGAGGGCGCCAAACTGCTGGTGGGCGGCAAGCGCACCCTGCAGGAAACCGGTGGCACCTACGTCGAGCCGACCATTTTCGACGGCGTCAGCAACGCCATGAAGATCGCCCAGGAAGAAATTTTCGGCCCGGTGCTGTCGGTGATCACCTTCGACACCATCGAAGAAGCCATCAATATCGCCAACGACACCCCGTACGGCCTGGCTGCAGCCGTCTGGACCGCCGACATCTCCAAGGCCCACCTGACCGCCAGGGCGCTGCGCGCCGGTAGCGTTTGGGTCAACCAGTACGATGGCGGCGACATGACCGCGCCGTTCGGTGGCTTTAAGCAATCGGGCAACGGCCGCGACAAGTCGCTGCATGCGTTCGACAAATACACCGAGCTCAAAGCCACTTGGATCAAGTTGTAAGTCAGCAAAGCCAAAACAATAACAGCCGACAGGACCTTGTCCTCAGGATAACAACATGAACAGTTCCGAATTCACTGCAGCGGACAGCGATGCCGCCCAGCTCAGGGCACTTGGCTATACGTCCAACTTCGAAAGAAGCATGAGCCTCTGGGAAAACTTTGCGCTGGGCTTCACCTACCTTTCGCCGGTCGTGGGCGTTTATACGCTCTTCGGCCTGTGCCTGGCTGCGGGCGGGCCGCCAATGTTCTGGTCGTACTTGCTGGTCGGCTTCGGGCAGATGTTGGTCTGCCTGATCTTCTGCGAAGTGGTTTCGCAGTTTCCGATTTCCGGGGGTGTCTACCCGTGGGCACGTCGCCTGGTGGGTAAGCGCTGGGCCTGGATGGTGGGCTGGATCTACTCCGTTTCGCTGTGCGTGACCATCGCCGCCGTAGCGCTGGGTGCCGGTCCTTACATTGCCGCGATGCTTGGCTTCGAACCCAGTCCGGTGACCAACACATTCGTCGCCCTGGCCCTGACGGTGATGGCGACCGTGCTAAACCTGAGCGGAACCAAGCTGCTGGCCAAAGTCGCCATGTTCGGTTTTATCTGCGAGTTGCTGGGCGCGATCGTGATCGGTGGTTACCTGTTGATATTCGAACGCCACCAGCCGTTTTCGGTGCTGTTCAATACTTTCGACATCAGCATCGATGGCAGTTACTGGCCAGCGTTCCTGACCGCGTCGCTGGCTGGCATGTTTCTCTATTATGGCTTTGAAGCGTGCGGCGATGTGGCTGAAGAAACGCCAAACCCGAGCAAGCGCATTCCCAAGGCCATGCGCATGACCATCTACATCGGTGGTGGCGCAGCGATCTTCGCCGCGTTGGCATTGATCCTGGCGGTTCCGGATATTGCCAAGGTGCTGTCGGGCGAAGACAAGGATCCGATGTCGACCATCATGGCCAATGCGTTCGGGCCGACCGGATGGCGCATCGTGACGGCGGTGATCACAGTCTCCTTCGTCTCCTGCGTCCTGAGCTTGCAGGCGGCGGCCAGTCGCTTGCTGTACTCCTTTGCCCGGGACGAAATGGTCATGGGCAGCAGCGTACTCAAGCGTCTTTCACCCAACACGCGTGTGCCCACTGCAGCGTTGATCACTTGTGGCGTGATCCCGGCGGCTATCGTTTGTGCAGGGTTCTACCTGGAGAACGCCATCGCAATCATCGTGAGCTTCGCGGCGATCGGTATTTATTTGTCGTTCCAGATGATCGTGGGTGGGGCGCTGTTCGCTCGAATTCGCGGTTGGAAGCCGGCAGGTCAGTTCACCCTGGGCGGTTGGGGCTGGATCGTGAACATCCTGGCGCTGATCTACGGCTTGCTCGCGATCGCCAATATGTCCTGGCCGCGTACGCCGGATGCCCCTTGGTACAGCAATTACGGCATTTTGCTCACCGCCGCAGTTGTCATTGTTTTTGGCTTGTTTTACATGGCCGTGTTCAAGCCGTATGACAAAGGTACTGCACCGTTTGCCGATGCATGGAAGCTGCACAGAAAGTAAAACGTAATGCTCCCAAGTGAATAGGCGATTCAATTGGGAGCGCACGCGATTTCGGGCGCGACACATGCCCCATGAAAACCTATCCCACAACGCGTATTTGGCACCTCCTCCGGATAGTGAAGGGCAACTATGGTGGCGTGAACCTCACCACTCCCGCGGGCCTTAGACGGACGATTCATCGTCAGCTGTTGCACCATCTGCAGGATGTCAGACCCGCATTATCACTCGCCCGTTGCGCCGACGGCGCGCGAGCACGCCCTTCAAGTAAGCATACGGACCATGTCCGTTGAGACGCGCAGATTGGATCAAACTCATGATCGCCGTTACCCGTTTGCCACTGCGCAGTGATCCTGCGAAGAGTCAGATCTGCAACAGCGGCGCTTCAAGGTAGTCGAAGGCAGCTCGCTAACTTGCTGGCGGTAGCTTTGTGAGAAGCGCCCCAGGTGCAAGAAGCCGTAGTCCAAAGCCAGTTCTGTGACGTTGGCCACATTGCAAGTGGGATCGGCGAGGCACGCGTGGGCGCATTCCAGTTTTCGCTGGTGAATATACTTACGCGGCGTCGTCAGAACGTGGCACTCGAACAGCGCGTAGAGTGACTCTGGCACACGCCAAGCCGGCATCATTCCCTCACCACAACCGTGCCTCTGCTTCGTCATATTTACTGGCGACTTTCAAAAAGGTTTCCGCCCACCCACTACTGAGACTGAGCTCTTGCAGCGGACCTGTTGGCGCAAAAAGTACAGCAAAGTGGGTTCTTGCGGGCAGCACTCCGCCTCTAAGTGAGTTGATCAATCCCTCCAGCTCTGCTTTTGCTTCATCGCTGTCAGCCCAAAAACACCAGCAGAAGTCATTCTCAGGAAGCGAAATCAATTCGAGGGATGCCTCCAGCACATGAATGAGGAGCTCAAGAGGGTTGTTGTGTTGAGTTGATCCGCGAACTAACTGCTTTGTACGGTTCATCTCCATAAGGCATCCAAACGTCAAACCGACGGAAAAAAGATAAAGCCTGGCGCGCTTCGCCAGGATCGGGCCTCAGAACAAGTAAACCACTTTTCTCGTCAGACAAAAAACGGGCACCTTTGATGCCCGTTTTCCTTTACTCAGAAGCCTGCGCCCGTAACCGCCGCCCAATCACATCTATCAAGTCACAACACATCGTGTAACGGAATGGCCAACTGTGAGGATTTTGCTGGAAGCCGCAGAGGTTGTTTGGGCCTAATGCTATTTTTCGCGCGATGCATACAGTAAATGTTGAAGTATTGAAATTGCTACGTTGTTGCGGCATAACTTTTGTTCTGTCTATTTAATGGAATTAATATTGTTGCATGGAGTGCTATATGCAAAAACCAGTTACTCATTATTCATCTTCAATAACGTCTGGGTCTCTGCCGGTTCAAGCTGCGCAAGCCTCAGTTTTTCCTTCAAGCTTCGATAGTATTTTGTTTTGGGATGGGAATGTCCCGGCGGTTACTACGCCGCATAGTATTGAGGGCGTCAAAAAAACCAGAAACGAATACCAACAATTAGTGGCGATATTTCTTTCGGCGCACGATCAGATAACGAATGTTTTTTCGGGTGGTGCACCGAATATTCGAGATTATCTAGAGAAGCGCATAGCCGCAGGCATTGACTCCCAAGAGTTAAATGCGCTGGAAGCTGCCTTAAAAAAGAAAGTGATCATCGTTGAACTTTTGCAAAGGGTCACAATGCACGGAAGTTGGCACGATGCAATATTGCATATTGGCGTGGACGCATTGTCGCTAGACAGAGAAACAATTGCCGAGTTTTTTGCAAGTGATGTGGAGTCAGAAAGAGATGATGAAGTACGACTAAGTTTTTATGAAGAATTCCTGTTGTCGCTAACTGCCGCCTACGTTAAACGAATCCTTATCGAGGCCGTTCGCATTTTGGAGGACGCTTCCGCAACTGCAGACGCTGAAATCCATCGCGCCTTGGCAAGGGGCGAAGTCGCCTACACCTACAGGTTGCCCATTGGTCATGGCGAAGAGGCAGGAACCGTGGCGGGTGCCATTGCCATCCATTTCGCCGACGGTTGGACCTTCGGGGCGCGAATCCAGGGAGGCATTAGGTTATTGGCAGGGTTGGGGGAAGCACTAATCAGTCGGGCCACTGCTGTTGGGATCGGAGCCTTGTTCTATTCACCTGCTCTTGCTAACGGCGAACGCTTTCCTCAAACAGCTCTCAAACTACCCGGTACCACTTTTTTACCAAAGCTGCCGTCAAACCTGAATGAAATCGCCGCTGCCGAAGGAACCATTGACCTTCCTTATCGGATTTATGGCGACCTTAACCAATACACACTCGTTGCAACCCCGGCTGGAGGGAGCGTCTCGGAAAAAGTGCCAGTACGAGCATTGGCATTCGATCCAACGACCAGCAGCTACAGTTTCACGTCAAACGATACACCGCCCATTATCCTCAGTTTTCCAATTATTCACTTGGGAAACGGTTCGACAACTTCGCCTGCCCGACCTGCGCAAGTACCGACTTACACTGGAGTTACGCTGTCGCCATTGCTTGTGCAGCCTGAAACCTTGCCCGCGGTCGAATTGCCTGATTTCAGGGATTGCATTTACTGCTTTCCGATTGAAAGCGGTCTACCGCCAATCTACGTTGTGTTTAATAGTCCTTATGAAGGAGCAACCACAAGGGGAAAATACAGCGGTCGACTTTTCAATCCCGCCAAAGCCGGGGGGCCAATACTCGATCTCGATTGGACAAGTGCTTCCGTGATCCAGGCGGGTATTGACCTGGTAAAATTACATACTGGACGCTTTGGTCCTTCGGACGCCAATGCCATTATGATTTTTCGCTTGAAAAAAATTCTGCTGGGTGAATTGGTAATCACAGATGCTGACAAACGCTTCTATACTCATGAACTCAGAGAGCTGGAACGTTTCAGAGCATTAGGTGTGGTTGACGGTGTAAACCCGAATGACGACGGTGTTATTTGGAACAATACTCACGCCGCGACGCTGGAAGACTACAAGCTAAAAGATGATTTTGAATTACTCTACACGCCCGAGGCTATAGAGGCAGACAACAAACAAACGGACAGAGAGTCCAAGCAAATTGGAGGAATAAAACGATGAACGTCATAAAAAACATCGTACTAAACGAGAAGCCTGAAGAGGTAATTCTATTTCTTACCAAAAATGAATTGGGCATCTCCTTTCCTCGGCTTGATGGCCTTTATAATCGGGCTAACTGGGCGCATGTGGAGAACAACATAGGGCTATTGAACCTTGTCAAGAAAATGTGTGATGCCGGTTTTATAAAAAATAATGGGTGCATAGTAGTGAGAGGACCCAACTGGAGAGAGCCGGCATTCATGCTCGAAGGCAAATATACCTTTGACTGACAGCACCAAGTACCTGAGCGCAGGTGCCAGAGAGCGGTGACCGTAGCCATCATTTCGTGGCCGTCCAGTTCCCTTGTCCAGTCGTTTAAATCATCGAAGGCTTCCCAGGTTGAGCCGCTGCCGCAGCGGCTCTTCTCTTTGTTACGAGCATATTGAGTATCTTCGCCTGATCGGTTTTTCGCAGCCTCGAATCAAGCTGAGGAGCAACCTCTTTCTGGAGTAGCAATAAAACGGGCGCGAGAGCACCCGTTTTTCTTTACTCCGCCGCCTGCGCCCGCAACCGCCGCCCAATCACATCCATCAAATCACACCCATCGCGCAACGGAATGACCAGCAGCTTGGCAAAGTCCTCCAGCACTACAGTGTCGCAACCGAGTTCAGATCGGTAGGCAATGTTTTCCAGCACCTGCGTGACCGTACGGATACGGTAATCCGCCATGGCTTGCAGGACGTCGAGTGGCGCTTGGGTGTCGATGAGCAGGGAAGCCGGAACCAGGTCGATTCCGGTGAGAGGCATATATCGATTCATTTTGAATGATCTCTTTTAGATGGGCTCAAGGCCGTCAGTCGGTCATTCTCTGTTGTCAGGTCGCCAAACCCGAATCGCCATTTGGGCGACAGCGCCGACTATAAGCCGCATAAGATCAGCGCGGGAAGGTGAGACATTCCGAGCTTTATGTAGGACCCGCGACGATGAAACTTCAGACCTTTCACCTCAGGTCGCTGGAAATATAAACACAGACCTGAGATGTTCACGGCCCCTTGGATTCAGCCACCCACGCTATCCTTACTCATTGCTCTCGCCGTCGAAATGGACCTTCCCGAATGCAAACCCCGAACCCCCAACGCCCCCTCTGGAAAACCTACCTGTTTTTCCTCGCCCCGATGGTCCTGTCGAACTTCCTGCAATCCATGTCCGGCACGGTCAACAGCATCTACATCGGCCAGATGCTCGGCACCCAGGCCCTGGCGGCGGTGTCGGGCATGTTCCCCATCGTGTTTTTCTTCATCGCCCTGGTGATCGGCCTCGGTGCGGGGGCGGGGGTGTTGATCGGGCAGGCGTGGGGGGCGCGGGAGACGCATCTGGTGAAGGCGATTGCCGGGGCGACCTTGTTGCTGGGGGTGTTGATCGGGTTGGTGGCGGCGGTGGTGGGGAGTGTATTTGCGCGGTCGGCGTTGGTGGGGTTGGGGACGCCGGCCGACGTGCTGGACGATGCGGTGGCGTATGCCCATGTGATGTTGTGGATCATGCCGTCGCTGTTGGTGTTTGTGTTGTTCACCCAGTTGCTGCGCGGGGTGAGCGATACCTTGTCGCCGTTGCTGGCGCTGGTGGTGTCCACCTGTGTCGGGCTGGCGCTGACGCCGGCGTTGATTCGCGGGTGGTTGGGTTTTGCGCCGATGGGGATTCAGAGTGCGGCGATTGCCGGGCTGGTGGGTAACCTGGTGGCGATGGGGCTGCTGGCGTGGCGCTTGCTTGGCAAGGGCCATCCGCTGGCGCCGGACCGTGAGTTCTTCGCGGCGATGAAGCTGGACATGGCGATTCTCGGCAAGGTGCTACGCATCGGTTTGCCCACCGGGTTGCAGATGGTGGTGTTGTCGCTGTCGGAGCTGGTGATTCTGGCGCTGGTGAACCAGCACGGGTCCCAGGCGACGGCGGCGTATGGCGCGGTGACGCAGATCGTCAATTACGTGCAGTTCCCGGCGCTGTCGATTGCGATCACGGCATCGATCCTTGGAGCGCAGGCGATTGGGGCGGGGCGCATTGAGCGTATCGGGCCGATTTTGAAGACTGGACTGATGATCAACGTGTGTTTGACCGGTGGCCTGGTGGTGCTCGGGTACTTGTTGTCGAGCTGGTTGCTGGCGTCGTTCCTCACCGAAGAGGCGACGCTCAACATGGCTGAGCACCTGTTGCACATCATGCTCTGGAGCCTGTTGGTGTTTGGTTTCCAGGCGATCATCGGCGGCATCATGCGCGCCAGCGGCACGGTGATGGTGCCGGTGGCGATTTCCATTGTGTGCGTGGTGGGTGTGCAGTTGCCGGCGGCGTATCTGCTGGATGCGAAGTTCGGGCTGCAAGGGGTGTGGATGGCGTTTCCGGTGGCGTATCTGGGAATGCTGGTGTTGCAGACGCTGTATTACAAACTGGTGTGGCAGCATCAGAAGATTGAGCGGTTGGTATAGGCGGGGTAAAGGAGCGGATAATGCTTTGGACCAGGTTTGTGGCGAGCGAGCTTGCTCGCGCTGCGTAGCCCAGCGGGAGCAAGCTCGCTCGCCACAAAAGGCAGGTATGGCTGAAGTTCGCAGGCGCAATCGCCTGGGGAGGTTTCAAATGAGCCCCTTGTCCCATTCCATCCTGCAAGACCGGCCGGCAGCCGGGCGGCGTTTGATTGAACCGTTGCTGCCTTACGCCAATCGTTCCGACGTCATCGTTCTGGCCTTGCCCCGTGGCGGCGTGCCGGTGGCTTATGAGGTGGCCACGGCGCTGAAGGTTCGCCTGGACCTGATGCTGGTGCGCAAGCTCGGCGTGCCGTCCCACCCGGAGTACGCCATGGGCGCGATTGCCAGCGGCGGTATCCAGATTCGTAATGAAGAAGCGCTGCGGGTGCATCCGATTGCCAAGGCTGCATTCGACGCCGTGGTCGAACGGGAAAGCCGCGAGCTATTGCGCCGCGAGCAGGTCTATCGGGGCAAGCGGCCGGCGGTGCAGCTCAAGGATCAGGTGGTGATCCTGATCGACGACGGCCTGGCCACCGGCGCCTCGATGATGGCGGCGATCCAGGCGCTGCGGGCGCAGGCGCCATCGCGCATCGTGGTGGCGGTGCCGGTGGCGCCGATCGAAACGGTGCAGGCGTTGCGCAGCGAGGTGGATGAGTTGATCTGCCCGCTGATGCCCGAGTGGTTCACCTCGATTGGCCATTGGTACATGGACTTTGCCCAGACCTCGGATGCCGAGGTGATCGACCTGTTGCACAGGGCATGGCAACGCGGGGAGTGCGGGGCAGGTGGTGGTAAATCAACGGGTGAGGTGGAATAAACGCCGGTTGTTTGCTTTAGTCCATCTGGTGCCACCCGACCTGTGCGGCACGCCAACTCAAGACGGGAACCCTCCCGGAGAGTGCCATGAATCTTCGATCCGCGCATTGCGTCGCTCTGGCCGGCATGTTGGTGTTCGGCCTGGTGCCGTTTGCGCAAGCCGTGGAGTACAAGGATGTGAACGCCAGGGCCAGCACCTTGAGCTTCACCTATGTGCAGATGGGGTCGAAAGCCTACGGCACCTTTGGTAAGTTCAAGGCCAAACTCGACTTCGATACCGATAACCCCGGCGCCGCCCATGCCGTGCTGACCATCGACCTGAAAAGCATCGATGCCGGCAGCAGCGACGCCAACACCGAGCTGCAAAAGCCGGCGTGGTTCGACACCGCGACTTATCCGGTGGCGACCTTCGAGTCGACCTCCATCAAGGCCCAGGGCAATAACCGCTACACCATCACCGGCACGCTTTCCCTGCGGGGGCTCACTCGGGAAGTGAGTGTACCGGTGCTGCTGAAATCGCAGAGCGCCATCGGTATCTTCGAGGGCCAACTGGTGCTCAAGCGTGACGACTTCAAGATAGGTGAGGGCGAGTGGGCGGACAGTGTGGTGTCCAACGAGATCAATATCCGCTTCCGGATGGTGGCGCCGCAGCGGTGAGTCGGGCCGAACGTTAACTTGCGGTCAACGACACTCCTGTTGTGGGAGATTCTATGTTGCCTGACACTGCGCCATCGCGAGCAGGCTCGCTCCCACATTTGATCTTTGGTGAATGCAAAATCTGAGTACGACGCCGATTCAATGGTGGGCGCTGTACAAAGAAAAACGCCCGATCCACATTGCATGGACCGGGCGTCGATCAAGCCGCTCTAGTTCGCCTTTATCGGCACCGTCACGGTTTTGCCGAAGGCCGACTTGATGGTTGCCGTCGCGCCAGGCGACGGGCCACTGCCGGCGGTGGTCACCGCTATGTTCCAGCGCGCGCCTGTGGCCGTAGGCGTCAGGACGGCGGCGCCAAGGTTCACCGTACCGGTGGTGGTCGTGGCCGTTGCCGTGATGGTATTGCCCGTGCCACGGGAAGTGGTGCCGGACAGGACCCAATACCAGCGGCTGTTGCTGCGGGCGGTGACGGTGGCGCTGGTGACGATCAGACTCTCGTTGATCGCTGCCGAGACTGCCACGGACACCGTCGCCGGTGCCGACTCCGCGTCCTTGGCATCGCTGGCCCTATAGGAAAAGGTCGCGGTGAACGGTGCGGGGATCGTGGCCGGTGGTGTGTAGGTCACGCGCAGGCCGTCGGTGCTGACCACGCCCTTGCCGGAGTCCGGTTGCTCCAGGCCCACCACTTTGAGCGGCACGTTCCCGTCAGGGTCGGTGTCGTTGGCCAGCACGTTGATGATCACCGGTTGGCCGGTGTTACTGATGGCGCTGTCGGGGTTAGCGACCGGTTTTTGGTTAGCGGCGTCCTCGACACGGGTATCGCCAGTGCGGAAGGTCGGCAGCGCGGCGGAGTTGACGTAGTTGACGCCGTCCCAGCCGGGCAGGGGGGTTGGCATCAACTGGAACTGGCCAGGGTTCTCGACATCCCAGCGCAGCAGCATGGAGGTGTCCTCGTGCTGGGTATTGTGGCAGTGCTCCATGTAGGTCCCGGCGAATTCCCGGAAGCGGATCGCCATTTCCACGTCCACCGAGCTGTCGATGCCCTCGCCGATGCGATAGACGTCCTTGCGCGCCCATTTTTCCCATTCCGGTGGGGCCTTGCCGTCGCGGTGGAGGACGATGCCTTCTTCGAAGTGCACGTGCACCGGGTGGTTCCAGCCGTTGCCGCCGTTCCTGATTTTCCACACTTCCAGGGTGCCGTCGCCGGAGAAGCCGGCAGCGGTCGGGCCATTGGCCAGTTGCGGAGCGGCGCTGATGATTCGGGGGTCCATCTGGTAGCCCAGACCGCCGTCGGTCTTGATGGTCCAGGGTTCGTCGTCGGTGCCGTCGGAGCGGCCAAAGGTGAACTCGCGATGCCGTGCCAGTTTCAGTCTGGCCTGCACCGTCGGGTCGTCACGGTTGAGGGTCAGCGGCAGCATGGTTTTACCCATCGGCTTGCCCGGTTTGGCGGGTTCGTAGTCGGCGGGGTTCATGCTCACGTCCTGGCCGGCATAAGGCTGGACTACCATCTGCAGGAACTTGCCCACCACCGGGTCGCCGGCGTCCCATTGCAGTCCGTTGCTACCGAGCTTGAGCACCGCCTTGTACTTGCCGGACAGGACATCGGCCAGGCTCAGCGGCAGACTTTCCGGACCCTTGCCGTCGTGGTGCTCCATCAGGTTGACGAAGTACAACTTGTCGCCGGTGCTGATCCCGTTTTTCGCGAAGTTGACGATGATGTCGTAACGCTCGGCGATGCCCATGGTGGGCAGAATGGCGTTGTGGTCCTGCAGGTCGCCGTCAGCGTCCAGGTCCATGCTGCCGTCGAACGGCACGGCGTGTTCCATTATGTTGCCGTCGTTGGCGATCATGTGGAACGGCACGCGGGTGTAGGACAGGCCGGAACCGACCGGGCCAGGATATTCGCCACCGGTGCCGACGACTTCACGCACCAGCGCGATCCTGAAGTAGCGCGACACCGAGCCATTGAGAATGCGGAAGCGATAGCTGCGTGCCCGCACGTTCAGGCGTGGCTGGTACTGCCAGTTGACCAGGAGTTGATCGCCGAGAAAGCCATCGGTGTTGAACGGGTTGAACCACAGCTGGCCATTGGCGTCCCAGGCCTTGTCGGCCAGCATCAGGTTGACGTCATAGTCGCGGTTGCCCCAGGGCAACGCCGAACCGCTGGGCAGGCGCAGGTTGACGCCGTCTTGCAGTGCTTCGTTGCCACGATCCATGGCGCTGTAGTAATTCATCATCACCGCGTTGCCCTTGTAGACGTTCTGCGCGGTGAAATCGAGCATGTGGTCGTGGAACCAATGAGTGCTCATGGTTTCGCGCCAGTCGCCACGGATCTTGATGCTGCCGTTGTTGCAGGTCTTGAGGCCCGGCGTGGCATCGTTGACATACAGGGTTTCACCGGGGGCGCAGGGGAACGCCGCGCGCGGATCCTGGGCGCTGGTGTTGATGGTGTCGTAACCGGCCAACTGGATCGGCCAGCGATAGTCGTAGTACTGCCCCGGAAAGAAAAACGCATTGGAATAGCCATCGCTTTCGGCCGGGGAGTGGCCATTGTGTTCATGGGTGCTGAGTGTGTGCAGGCCGAAACCCATGTTGGCTGACGGATCGATCGGCAGGGCGTTGTAGTGACGCATCAGCACCGGTTGGCCGTACCGCACCATCAGCAGTTTTGGCGGGAAGGTGCCGTCGAAGGTCCAGAGCGCCTTGTGGTTCTGAATCGGCATGTTGGGGTGAAAGCGGGTGTCGATGCCTTTGGTGGTGCCCGTTATGATCGGGGTGTCCGAGGTCTGGTTGTAGAGCCCGCCAGGCCCGAACTCACCGACGGCGTAGTTGTGCAACTGCCGGCGGTCGCGCATGCCGCCGTTGAGCTTGGCGCCCGCTTGAGTGGTCTTGAAGGCGACCTGTGGGTAGAACTCGTTCCAGCGCTGGTGCGACCAGCCTTTTCCTGGCGGACGACCTTCGGCTGGCGAGCCGACCGGATGGCGGTTGAGGAAGGCTTCGATCTGCGCTTTCCAGGGGTTGCGGTCCAGCACGTTGGAATACTGCGACGGAAACGGGTACAGCCCCGGCTGGCGCATGAAGGCTTCCAGCGCCGCGGCCGAAGGGCCGCTGCGGGCGATGTTGTTCGGGTCCTGGGTGGGCGCCGGGCCGACGATCGGCACCGGGAAGGTCAGGGTGGGCGGCGGCAGTGTCGGGTCGAGTTTTTCCGTACCGAACTCTTCGAACAGCAGCAGTTGCTGAGTGTACGGCTGGGCCCCGAACAATGGGCTGGGTTTGCCATTGGTGGGGATTTTGAAGGATGTCTGCAGGGCTGGCGGCAGCACGTTGTCGGTCGTTGGCGTGGTGCGGGTGCCGTACATACCATTGGGCAGGGCATAGGAGCCCTGGTTGGTGGGAGACATGGTCTCTATGGCATCCAGCGCGGCCTGGGGGTCGGTCGGCGGGTTGGTATACGCCGAAGGATCTGTTGGCGGCGGCGGGCTGACATCGTCAAGCGGCGCGGCGTTGACGGTGCCGAGGCTGAAGTTGATCAGCATCACAGCGGCGATGCCCGGTTTGCTGAGAAAGCCGAGCGGTTTGAGGTCAGGCATTTTTTTCATGTTGTTCCCCTCGGGGGCGCGCCGGTGTGGCTGATGTTGGCCATTGGCTCGCTGCAAGAGGTGCGCCAATCTCCGGGAGGTCCGGGGGAAGACAAAAAACTGTTTGATATCAAAAGACTGGCGTTTTGGACTTTGGTCCTAAAGATGCAATGGGTGGGAATCCTCAAAGTTGGGGGCTTTGACCCACCCATTTCCCCCCACTCACACCCCGGTCCGGAGTGGTGGTGGGCGCTTTCACGAGCAGGCGAGCTCCCACAGAAGATCGAGGAGTGGGCAAAACCGCAGTCCCCTGAGGGAGCGGGCCTGATCGCGAAGAGGCACGTTCATCCAGCACAATGTGTGCCGGAGTCGCTGTTGTCAGCCTCGAAAACGCAACCAGGCGTCCGCCGGCGATGCGCATGGGCCGTCAATGGGGGATGTCTGTCCATCACCCTTCGGACCACAGGTGCCAGGCGCGCTATGATAGGCGGTCCTCGCCTCCCGGAGCCTGTCACCGCAATGCCCCTGATCAGCCACTTCAAGACCCCGTGCCCCGAGCACATCAATAGCCAGATCCTGCAGATGGTGGTCGACAACCTGACCGACATCAGCATGGTCGCGATCCCGCCCAGCAACCTGCTGTACAACCTCTACCAATACGCGATCGGCTATGAGGTGCACCTGTATCTGGAGGCGCTGAACGGTGAAAAAGGCATTGCCGTGGAGTTGATTGTCGCCACCGACGAAGACGATCCGCAAACGGTGACGGGCTTTGTGCTGTACCTGCCGGTGCAGGATGACCCCGAGGCCTGCGGCGTGGCGTACATGGCGGTGCAGGCCGAGTATCGGCGCCAGGGCGTGGCCCGGCGGATGCTGCGGGAAGTGGTCGGTCGCTATCCCCATGCCGAGCTGACCTGTGCGGTGGCCAAGGTGCCGTATTTCGAGGCGATGGGTTTTGAGGTGGTGGGCGTGCGTGCGACCCAAGTGTTGATGAACACCCGCGACCACGCCACCGATGGCTTGATGGCACTGCTGGATGTGGCGTCGATCTACAGTTCGCTGGAGGTGCGACAGATTCATACCTACCTGCTGCAAAAGCATGGCAAGCGGGCCATGACCGACGCGGAAAAACAACGCGACCGGCATCTGGACCAGTTGACGCGCAAGGCCAATGAATTTGTGCGTGGGCGGTTGGGGGACGATGCGGTGCCGGCTAGCGGACCTCGATTGCGCCTGGTCTGACCGTACTCTCCTAAACACCACAAATCCCCCTGTGGGAGCGAGCAAGCCCGCTCCCACATTTAACCGCGGTCAGCGTTTAGGCCAGCTTCACATTCATGGTTATCCGCGCCGTGAACACCTTCTTGCCCTCGGCGTCGTGAATATCCACCGGCACGATCTTGTCGCCTTCGGTGGTCCAGTCCACCGTCTCCCCTTCGGCCACCGCCGTCACATCGCTCTTGGCCTTGGCCAGGTATTCCACGGTCATGCCTTTGGGAATCCAGCGTGCGCCGGCGGGAATGGAAACGTCGGTCATCATCCCGGCGGCCAGTTCGGCGGCGTTGCACATGGCAATTGCATGCACCGTACCCAAATGATTGGTGATCTCCCGGGCAAACGGCACGTGAACGGTGGCGCTGCCTTTGCGCAAATCCTTGACCAACGGGTTGATGGTGGAGAAGTAGGGCGCCACCTGGCAGGCCATTTTGCTGAATGCTTGCGGGCCTGCGCTGTTGAACATGCTGAGGAACTGACTCATTTTTTTGCCTCTTGAGGATGACGGTTGCAGAATAATATTCTTTAACAGAATAATATTCTGTGATGGAACAGTATTCTGTCGAAGGGAAATCTGTCAACCTAGCGCCACTTGTTTGCTGGCCACCGCCAGCCTCCACCCATGACTCTTCCGGACTGTCCTTGCGCATGGAAACCGCCGATCTGCTCGAACGCTGCTACCCCGGACGACGCGCCGAACTCAAGCGCGACATCTTCAGAACGGCCCTGGGCCTGTTCAACGAACAGGGGATCGAGGCCACCACCATCGAAATGATCCGCGCCGAATGCGATACCAGCGTCGGCGCGATCTATCACCATTTCGGCAACAAGGAAGGCCTGGTGGCGGCGCTGTTTTTTACCGCCCTCGATGATCAGGCCCGCTTGCGTGACAGCTACCTGGCTGACGCACACACCGCTCAAGCCGGGGTGCATGCGCTGGTGCACAGCTATGTGGACTGGGTCGATAGCCAGCCGGAGTGGGCGCGGTTCCAGTACCACGCACGGTTTGCCGTCACCAAGGGGCCGTTCAAGGACGAACTCGCTTCCCGCAACAAGACGCGCAACAAGCAGTTGCTGGAGTGGCTGGGCGCGCAGGGTAATGAGCTGGGGCGTTTTCCGGCGGAGCTGATCCCGTCGCTGATCGTCGGCCAGGCAGACAGTTACTGCCGCGCCTGGTTGTCGGGCCGGGTCAAGGGCAGCCCGAAGGCCTATCGGGACATGCTGGCGGAGGCGGCGTGGCGGTCGTTGTGCACCACCGAAACACAATGACTTTCCCCTGTGGGAACGGGCTTGCTCGCGAAAGCGGTGTGTCAGCCAACATTCATGGCGACTGACACGACGCCTTCGCGAGCAAGCCCGCTCCTACATTGGAGATGTATTGATAGGAAGATGGTTTTCGGAGGTTAAAAAAGAGCCTCAAAGCTCTTGATGGGGAGGAAGTGGAGCCGTGAGGCTCAAGATGCGCGTGAAACAAGCGGTGAGCTTGGTAGGGGTTCAGTGCACTCACCACCTACGCAGCGGCTTGCACAAACAGGCGGCTGCGTAAGTTCATCCTAAAAAGACCTAGTGTTTTACTCAAGTACCGCTAGTCGTGTCCCCCGGCCAGCCGGCGCGGCGCAATGCCTTGAGCAAGGTCTCGGCATCCAGCCCTTGCACCCCATGTCCGTTGCCTTCGGCCGTTTCGGCGGCGAGCAGGGCATTGATGATGGCTTCTTCCACGGCTTCGGTGGCGGCCAGGAACAGCTCGCTGATGTGGTCGTTGTTGACCATGCTCAGGTTGTGAGTGGTCGGCGCTTTCTTGCTCTCGTAGGCGGCCGGTGGCACGTGATCGTTACCGGTGGCGAAGGCGATGAAGATGTCGCCGCTGTGGTCTTCATTGCCGCCGCCGGTGCGGGCCAGGCCGAGGCTGGCGCGTTGAGCCAGACGGGTGCACTGATGTGGCAGCAACGGCGCATCGGTGGCCAGGCAGACCACGATCGAACCCATGCCCGGATGGGGCAGCGAGGCCTTGAGGAATGGCGAATCGACCTGTTCCATGTAGCGCCCGACCGGGTAGCCATCGACGCGCAATTCATTGCGAATACCATGGTTGGCCTGGACAATTGCGCCGACTGTCCAGCCGCCCTGGTCGCTGTTCAAGCGGCGCGACGCGGTGCCGATACCGCCTTTGAATTCGTGGCAGATCATGCCGCTGCCACCGCCGACATTGCCTTCGGCAACCGGGCCGCCCACCGCCGAATGCACGGCCTGGGCCACGTGTTCCGGCTTGACGTGAAAGCCGTTGATGTCGTTGAGCAAGCCATCGAAGGTTTCCAGCACCACCGGCATGTTCCAGTACAGGCGCCCGTCATCCGGTTGCTGCTCGCGGTCGAGCACGATCAGTGCGTCGCGCACCACGCCCAGGCTGTGGGTGTTGGTGAAGGCGATGGGGCTGGTCAGCAAGCCGGCCTCGCGAATCCACTCCAGCCCCGTGGCATCGCCATTGCCGTTGAGCACATGCACACCGGCAAAGCAGGGTTGCTGGCTGGTGGAACCGGCCCGGGGTTCGATGACGGTGACGCCGGTGAGGATGTCGCGGCCATTGACGGTGCGGCCTCGTACATCGCTGTGGCCGACCCGTACGCCAGGGACGTCGGTGATGGCATTGAGCGGACCGGGTTGCAGTTGGCCGAACTGGATGTTGAGGTCGCGGGCGCGTGGTTTCATGGGTTTTCTCATTTTCAATTTTTGGCAGAAAAATGCGGTCAACACCTGTAGGAGCTGCCGAAGGCTGCGATCTTTTGATTTTTTGTTTTTGTCGATCCGCAATCTTTCAAGATCAAAAGATCGCAGCCTTCGGCAGCTCCTACTGACCGTTCTTGACCTTGCTCCAGATCCGCGTGCGCACGCGCTCGGTAGCCGGCGGCAGGGGTTGGAGGGTGAACAAGGTGGCCATGGCTTCGGCGGGCGGATAGACGGCCGGGTTGCTGCGGGTTGCCTCGGCCACCAGTGTGGTCGCGCTGCGGTTGCCGTTGGGGTAGTTGAGGTGGTCGCTGACCGGGGCGATGACCTCGGCGCGCATCAGGTAGTCGATGAAGGCCATGCCTTGTTCCGGGTGCGGTGCGTCCTTGAGCAGCACCAGGGTGTCGAACCACACCGGCGCGCCTTCCTTGGGCAGGCTGTAGGCGATCTTCACGCCGTTGCCGGCCTGCTCGGCGGTGCTCTTGGCTTCGAGCATCGCGCCGGACCAGCCCACCGCCACGCAGATGTTGCCGTTGGACAGGTCGCTGATGAATTTCGATGAGTTGAAGTAGGCAATGTGCGGGCGCAGTTTCAGCAGCAGTGCTTCGGCCTTCTTGTAGTCCTCGGGGTTGGTACTGTTGGGCGGCAGGCCGAGGTAGTGCAGGGCGACCGGCAGCATCTCCGACGGCGAGTCGAGCATGGCCACGCCGCATTCGCCGAGCTTGGCCAGGTTCTCTTCCTTGAACACCAGGTCCCAGGAATCCACCGGCGCCTTGTCACCCAGGGCTGCGCGGACTTTGTCGATGTTGTAGCCGATGCCGTTGGTGCCCCACAGATAGGGTACGGCGTACTGGTTGCCCGGATCGTTGTTGGCCAGTTTCGCCAGCAGTTCGGTGTCCATGTTCTTGAAGTCCGGCATCTGCGCACGGGGCAGAGGGGCGAGGGCGCCGGCCTTGATCAGCGTGGGCAAGCTGAAGTTGCTGGCCACCACCACGTCGTAGCCGCTGCGGCTGGTGAGCAACTTGCCTTCCAGCACTTCGGCGCTGTCGAAGGTGTCGTAGACCGGCGCAATCCCGGTGTCACGCTTGAAGTCCTGCAAGGTGGTCGGGCCGATGTAGTCGTACCAGTTGTACACGTGCACCGTCGGGGCTTCGACCGCAAAAGCCGACAGCGAAACCGCCAGACAGGCGCCAAACCCCAGATTGAAATACAAGCGGTGACGACTCATGATGCGGCACTCCTGGCCTGTTGCGGCCGGTGGTAATCAGGAGTTTGCAGCGTATCGACCGGGGTGGCTTTCACCCATTCCCATCATGGGTTACTCAAAAGGGGTAGTGCGTGGACGCGTTGTTGAAAGAGTTGCCGGTGCACCAGGGGCTGGCGCGGGTCTTCACGGCGGTGGGGCGGGACGGCTTCTGGCGCGCGCTGGTCGATACCCTGCGCTTGCTGGTGCCGCTGGATAACGCGCTGGTGGCGCTGATGCGCCCGGGGCATGTGCCGCGCCTGCTGATTGACTTCGATGCCAAGGGCACCACCGAAGAACATGAAGAACTGGCGGACTACCGCGCCGGCATGTACCTGCTCGACCCGTTCTATCAAGCCGCCTGTGCGGGTATCGCCGACGGTTTGCACAGCCTCGAATCGGTGGCCCCCGACCAGTTCCAGCACAGCGAGTACTACCTGAGTTACTTCAGCACCGTAGTCGGTGGCGACGAGTTGCAGTTCATGGTCAACGTCGATGGTGCCGTGCTTGGCCTGTCCCTGGGGCGTGCGACACGCTTCAGCCTCGAAGAGCAGGGCCGCTTGCTGTGCGTGCGTGACTGGGTGCTGGCGGCGATGCGCCGACACCTGGATTTGCTGCCACCGGAAGGGCCGGCCGCCGAACTACCGGCCGGCGATCTGGCGACCTTGCTCGATCGCTTCGACGCACGCCTGACCCTGCGGGAAATCGAAACCGCGCGCCTGATTCTCCAGGGCTTCTCCAGCAAGGCCATCGCCCAGCAAATGGGCATCTCCCCGGAAACGGTGAAGGTGCATCGGCGCAATCTCTATCACAAGCTCAACGTGAACGGGCATGGCGAGTTGTTTGCGCTGGTGTTGCGGCCGCGTTGAGATCCAAGTCAAAAAGATCGCAGGCTTCGCCAGCTCCTACAGGGGTATGCACAGGCCCGTAGGAGCTGCCGCAGGCTGCGATCTTTCAGCTCTGCAGCTTGAACACCAACGCCTTCAACCCACACTCCACATCAGCATCCGGAAACTCCGGCGGGTTCTCCAGCCGCTGTTCAAACCGCAGGCTCGGCGCTTCGCGGGTCACGCCCTCGATCAGGAAGTCGGCGCCAAAGGCCGGGTCGTTCATGCACGCCAGCACGGTACCTTGAGGGCTGAGCAATTCCGGCAACCGACGCAGTACGCGCTGGTAGTCCTTGGTCAGCAGGAAGCTGCCTTTCTGGAACGACGGCGGGTCGATGATCACCAGGTCGTACGGCCCCTTGCCGATCACCTTGCCCCAGGATTTGAACAGGTCGTGGCCGAGGAAACCGACCTTGCTCATGTCGTGGCCGTTGAGCCGGTGGTTGTCGCGGCCACGGTTCAAGGCCGGGCTCGACATGTCGAGGTTGACCACGTGGCTCGCACCGCCTTCGATGGCCGCCACCGAGAAACCGCAGGTGTAGGCGAACAGGTTCAATACCCGCTTGCCCTCGGCATTGGCGCGGACCCAATCGCGGCCGTAGCGCATGTCGAGGAACAACCCGGTGTTCTGTTTGCGGCCCAAGTCCACCCGGTACTTCAGGCCACCCTCGGTGATGGTCATTTCCTCGATCACGTCCCCGAGCAGCCACTCGGTGGTGCTTTGCAGCAGGTAGCGGTGTTGCAGCAACAGGGTATGGGCGCCGGATTTTGCCCACTGCTCAGACTGGGTGATCGCCATCAGCACCTGCTTCAGGTCTTCCAGTTGCGCCGCTTCCGGCTCCTTGAACAGCGCCACCAGCACCACGCCCTGCAACCAGTCCACGGTCACTTGCTCCAGCCCCGGCCAGCAGCGGCCACGGCCGTGAAACAGGCGGCGGGTTTCGGCGGGGGCGGCTGCCAGGGCGGTCAGCAGGTGCTGGTTGAGGGTGGCGAGGGCTTCAGGGTTCATCGGGTCGTGTCGATCATTTGTGGGGGCGGCATTTAACCATAATTGCGCATTCGGCGGACCACACAAAACCTTGTGGGAGCGGGGGGGCATTCGGATGCGAGTTATCACGTTTAATTTAACTTTACGTGAGGATTTGGCGATCTTCCGGCTCCCATACTCGGCCCCAACGAACAACAACAATCCGGAGCCGGACATGTCGCAGACCACTGCTTCACCCAAGTCCACTCATCCACGCTGGCTACGCCTGACCCATTGGCTCAACGCCCTGGCGGTGCTGGTAATGGTCACCAGCGGCTGGCGCATCTACAACGCTTCGCCGATCTACGACTTCAGCTTTCCCAAGTCGATCACCCTCGGCGGTTGGCTGGGTGGTGCGCTGCAATGGCATTTCGCGGCGATGTGGTTCCTGGCGATCAACGGCTTGATCTACCTGGCATTCAACCTGTTCAGCGGACGCCTGAAGCGGCGTTTCTTCCCGGTCTCGCCCAAAGCTGTGCTGCATGACCTCGGGGCCGCATTACGCGGAAAACTGAGCCATGCCGACCTCTCGCATTACAACCAGGTGCAGCGTGTTGCGTACCTGTTCGTGATGGTCGACATCCTCCTGCTGGTGCTCTCCGGGCTGGTGCTGTGGAAGTCGGTGCAGTTCCCGCTGTTGCGTGAGTTGCTGTGGGGATACGAAGGTGCACGCCGTGTGCACTTCTTCGCCATGGCTCTGTTGGTGGCCTTTGTGGCGGTGCATCTGGTGATGGTCGCACTGGTTCCGAAAACGCTGTTGGCCATGATCGTCGGCCGCAAGGAGCAGGTATGAAAAAGCGCATTCAGGTACCCGGACTGGACGAGGCGTCGATCCTCACCGACGCCCGCAAGATCCTCGCCCCGCAGATCGAAGACCACTCGCGCCGCTCGTTCCTGTTGCGCGGCCTGACCCTCGGCGGCGTAGCGATGTTGTCCGGTTGCAATATCACCGACAACGACAGCGTCGAGACCGCGCTGTCATCCATGTCGCGCTTCAACGACCGGGTGCAGGGCTGGCTGTTCAACCCCAACGCGATGGCGCCCACCTATCCCGAATCGATGATCACCCGGCCGTTTCCCTTCAATGCCTTCTACGGCATCGACGAGGCGCCGACGGTGCATGAGGAGGACTATCGCCTGGAAGTCACCGGCCTGGTCGCCGACAAGCGCAGCTGGCGCCTCGAAGAACTGCGGGCCATGGCCCAGACCGAGCAGATCACCCGGCACATTTGTGTCGAAGGCTGGAGCGCGATCGGGCGTTGGGGTGGCGTGCGCTTCAGCGATTTCCTCAAGCGCATCGGCGCCGACACCGACGCCAAATATGTCGGTTTCAAATGCGCCGACGACTACTACACCAGCATCGACATGGCCACCGCGCTGCACGCGCAGACCCTGCTGGCACTGACTTGGGACGGCGCAGTGCTGCCGCGAGAATACGGCTTCCCGATGAAGCTGCGCATGCCCACCAAGCTTGGCTACAAGAACCCCAAACACATTCAGGCGATTTTCGTCAGCAATACCTACAGCGGCGGCTACTGGGAAGACCAGGGTTACAACTGGTTCGGTGGCAGCTGACGGGTGCCTGGCTATTTCACACCCCACAACACACGCTCCAAGGAGTTTCATCATGAAAAAGTTGACCACTGTTGTTCTGTCCATGTGCCTGGCCGTTGGTGCCGCCTCTGTGTTCGCTGCTGACACCATGAGCAACGACAGCATGAGCAAGGATTCGATGTCCAAAGACGCCATGTCCAAAGACGCCATGTCCAAGGATGCAATGAAGAAGACCGATTCGATGTCCAGGGACGCAATGTCCAAAGACGGTATGTCCAAGGATGCAATGTCCAAAGACGGTATGTCCAAGGATGCAATGTCCAGGGACGCGATGAAAAAAGACGCCATGTCCAGGGACGGCATGAGCAAAGACGCCATGTCGCAATAATCAAAGGCAACACAAACCCTGTGGTTTTTCCTATTGTCGATCCGCTGTATCAAAAATGAATTTCCGTCGAGTCCGCTGCTCATACCTTTTAGGTGGCGGATTAGTACCCGCGAAATCATTGAGGCAATCAGGGAGCGGCACGGTCATGAGTCGAGTACCGACGGCGGGTGGGGATCTTCCTGGCGGGTTGATTCTGGTGGTTGAGGACGACCCGCTGATCCTGGAGTTTCTCTGTGAGATTCTTCAGGAGGAAGGTTTTGTCGTCGAACCGCAACTCAGTGCGGACGCGGCAGCGATCTATCTGGAGCAGCATGCGCCGCAAGTGCACATGCTGCTGACAGACATCACCATGCCCGGCAGGCTCAACGGCGCGGACCTGGCCAACCAGTTCGGTGATCGGTGGCCGGAGAAGCCGATCATGATCATGTCCGGTTTCGAAACCCCTGAAAGCGCAGGCGTGCGGCACGAGGTCTCTTTCATCAAGAAACCCTGGATGATTGGCGGGTTGCTCGATTGCGTGGGCCAGACCTTCAAGTCCAAACGACTCAACTGACCTGCGCGCAGATGCTACATTGCCGGGCAAATCCGTCCGGCACCTGCGAGGCTCCTTTCCTTGTCCGATCACTCTGTTTTCAACTCGACCTACCGTGCCTTTCTGTTCGACATGGACGGCACCGTCCTGACGTCCATCGCCGCCGCCGAGCGGGTCTGGACCACCTGGGCCGTGCGCCATGGTGTCGATGTCGAGACCTTCCTGCCGACCATTCACGGTGCCCGCGCCATCGACACCATCAGGCGCCTGGGCTTGCCCGGTGTGGATGCCGAGGTCGAAGCCGCCTGGATTACCGAAGCGGAAATCGTCGACGTCGACGGGGTATTGGAAGTGGCAGGCGCGGCGAAATTCTTGCGGTCCTTGCCCCTCAGCCAGTGGGCGATCGTCACTTCCGCCCCTCGGGAACTGGCGTTGCGGCGGTTGGCGGCGGCAGGGATTCCCGAGCCTGCCGTCATGATCACCGCCGAGGATGTGACTGCCGGCAAACCGGACCCCGCCGGTTACCGCCTCGCGGCCCGGCGCCTGGGTGTCGAGCCTGGGCAGTGCCTGGTGTTTGAAGATGCCACGGTGGGGATTCTGGCGGCCGAGGCAGCGGGGGCGAACTTGATGATTGTCACGGCGACCCATGAGCAGCCGATCGAGACGTTGCATGGGACGTTGGCGGGTTATGACATGGTTGTCGCGAGCGTGGATGCCGGCGGTCTGATTCGTTTGCAGCTTTTGTGAACGAAACATTCCCCTGTGGGAGCGGGCTTGCTCGCGAAGGCGGTTTGTCAGGCAATTGCAATGTCGACTGATACTCCGCTTTCGCGAGCAAGCCCGCTCCCACACTTTTAATGTGTTGCCTGCACTTTTTGTGATCGACGCTTCAGTAAATTTTAGGGATCAACCGCCAGCTGCGGGCGCAATAGGCCTCGTACTCACTGCCGAACTGCGCCCTGAGCAAGGCTTCTTCCGAGTGAATGCGCGCGATCAGCGGGATCAGCGTCAGCGCCACCAATATCAGCCCGACCCCCGAACGAAAGGCCAGCGCCCAACCCATGCCGATGACCATCATCCCCAGATAACTGGGGTTGCGCAGGTTGCGGTAGATCCCCTCCGTGACCAGTCGGTGCCCCGGCTGAATGGCCACCAGCCCACTGAAGCGCTTGCCCAGCACAAACACCGGCCACAACCGCAGCGCGCCGCCGACGATGAACAACAGTGCGCCGAGCCAGCGCACGCCTTCACCGCCAAAGGTCCAGAAATCGATGCGGTCGGTATAGGCCGGCAGAAAACCGCTCAGCAACCCGATCACGCCGAAGGCCGGGATGACCCAGCGGTTGTCCCGGTCTTCGCGTTCCCCTGAACTCAGGTTGACCTCGGTGAACAGTGATGCGACAGCCATGATCAGGGTGGCCAGGGCAACGACAACCAGTGAGCCGTGGCTGAAAAAGGCTGCGAAACCACCCAGCCCCCAGATCGCCAGGGTGAGGTAGGCGAGGGTGCTGACGACGGCGAAAAACGCCAGTTTGACCGAGATTTTCATGGTGCCTCCACGAATTGGCTTACGTAGGAGCTGCCGTAGGCTGCGATCTTTTGATCGTTCATTGGCCTTCGAGTTTCCATGGGTAAAAGATCGCGGCCTGCACCTGCGCCAGGCCGCTGAGACGGTCGCCCCGAGGCCGCGTGAACTAAACTTGCATGAGAGGACCGTTCACCGCTGGTTCGTTGATCTGTTCGGCGAGCCGGTGGCGTGAAACAGGAGCCTGTATGCTTCACATCCGCACGCCTTTGATCCTGCACCCTGGCCTCTCGACCCCGACCCGCCGAATCTGGCTGAAACTGGAAAACCTGCAACCTGGCGGCTCGTTCAAAATACGCGGCATCGGCTTGCTGTGCAGCCGGGCGGCGCAGCAGGGCAAGCGCAAGGTGGTCTGTCCCTCCGGCGGTAACGCGGGACTGGCCACGGCCATGGCCGCTGCATGCCTGGGGCTCAAGGCATGCATCGTGGTGCCGAATACCACCGCGCAAAGCACCCGGGCGCGGATCAGCAATACCGGCGCCGAGGTGATCGTCCACGGCAAGGTCTGGGACGAAGCCAATCAACGGGCCCGGGAACTCGCCCAGGACCCACGCAGTGAATTTGTGCCGGCCTTCGACCATCCGCTGTTGTGGGAAGGACACAGCACCATGGTCGATGAAATCCTTGAAGACTGCCCGCCAGTGGATGTGCTGGTGACATCGGTGGGCGGTGGTGGCTTGCTGGCGGGGCTGCTCACCGGCCTGATTCGTCATCGGCACACCGATTGCCGCATCGTAGCCTGCGAAACGGAAGGCGCGGCGTCGTTCGCCGCGGCGGTGGCGGCCGGGCACCCGGTCAAACTGGCGAAAATCGACACGGTCGCCACGTCCCTGGGCGCCGCGCAAGTGGCCGCCTGGCCGGTCAGGCACATCAGCGATTTTTCCCATGAGTGCGTGGTGCTCAGCGATGATGAGGCGATCATGGGCGTGGTGCGTTACGCCAATGATTTGCGTCAGCTGGTCGAACCGGCGTGCGGGGTTTCGTTGGCGATTGCCTACCTGGATCACCCGGCGATTGCCGATGCCAATGACGTGGTGATCGTGGTGTGCGGCGGGGTGAGTATCAACGCGCAACTCGTGGCCGGGTGGGCACGATTGTCCACTGGCACGCACGCCAGGTAGGGCTGGAAACGCTATCCCGGTGTCACAAGCCCCACCGCTGGCGATGACGATCTTCAGTGATCGGTGGCAACGCCCTCCTGGACGAGAATGGCGCGGGCCAGGTCTTCGTCGCTTGCGTTGTTGAGGGCGGGATTGTCCTGACGGATTTTTTTCAACACCGCCTCCAGATAGGCACCACGAATCGCACCGCCACTGGCGACGAAGCTGGAAGCGTCATCCCGGGCGGGAATCATCAGTTTGTGGTCTTTGAACGTTGAGTACAGCGAAGCGGAAACCCCGGCGGAAGTGGCGACGTCACCCGCATCCACTTTGGCTAGAGCCGAGCCGAAGGGTAAACAAAGTACCAGGGAAGAAATGATAAACATCCGGCGCATGACGGTGTCCTCCGACAGCATGAAGCATAAGGGAAGTACCACATAGTTTAGGATGCGTGACGGTCGCCGAGAGTTCCCTGGCATTAGCGAGGAACGGGCTGAGAGGGAGGCAAGGTCGTTGAACGTCGATATTCAAAGCGTGGTGGTCGGGGCCGGCGTGGTCGGGCTGGCGGTGGCCAGGGCGCTGGCCAGGAGCGGGCGGGAAGTGCTGGTGGTAGAGGCCGGAGGGGGTATCGGCACGGGCATCAGTTCGCGTAACTCGGAAGTGATTCACGCCGGCATCTATTACCCGGGCGGCAGCCTCAAGGCGCGGTTGTGCGTGGAGGGCAAGCAGCGTCTCTACGCCTATTGCGATGAGCACGGTGTCGATTACCGGCGCGTGGGCAAGCTGATCGTGGCCACCGACGAGCAGCAGCGCGCGGCTTTGCAGCGTCTGTTGCAGCAGGGGCGTGTCAATGGTGTCGATGACCTGCAATGGCTCGATGGCCCGCAGGCCCGGGAGCTTGAACCGGCGTTGTCCTGCGTCGCGGCGCTGTGGTCGCCGTCGACCGGCATCGTCGACTCCCACGGGCTGATGCTGGCGCTCCAGGGCGATGCCCAGAGGCTCGGCGCCACGCTGGCCTTGCACACGCCGTTGCTGTCGGCCCGTTGCATCGAACGGGGTTTCGAGCTGCACATGGGCGGCAACCAACCCATGACGCTGTGCTGCCGCGAATTGATCAACTGCGCGGGACTGTCCGCTCCCGAGGTGGCAAGCAGCATCGTCGGGCTGCCTGGGCAATTCATTCCCCGGGCGTATCTGTGCAAGGGCAGTTATTTCAGTTTCAGTGGCCGGGCGCCGTTTCTCCACCTCGTGTATCCGGCCCCGGAGAGCGCCGGACTGGGTGTGCACATGACCCTGGACCTTGGCGGGCAGGCGCGCTTCGGCCCGGATGTCGAATGGGTCGAGCACATCGATTACCGCGTCGAGCCTCACAGGGCCGAGGGCTTCTATCAGGCGATCCGCCGCTATTGGCCGGGTTTGCCGGACAACAGCCTGCAACCGGCCTACAGCGGCATTCGACCGAAAATCAGCGGGCCGACTGAGCCGGCTGCCGACTTTCTCATCAGCGCTCGCGCCGAACATGGGGTGCCGGGGCTGGTCAATCTGTTCGGCATCGAATCACCGGGACTGACCAGTTGCCTGGCACTCGCCGAACACGTGGTGAAACGCCTGGACGACCGATGATCAGGGCTGGCACTGCCGGGCGGCCATCGGGTCTATGCTAGGGGGTGCGCTTACCGCCATCGGAGAACTCTGATGATCACCGTACGCACTGCCTGCCTGCTGGCCGATTACAAACGCTGGGCCAATCAGCGCCTCTTTGACAGCCTCGCGGCGCTCCCTCCGGGCGAAGTCAAAAAAGAACGGGTGTCGGTGTTCAAAAACATGATCGGCATCCTTAATCACGTCTACGTGGTCGATTGCATCTGGCAGGCGCACCTCGAAGGCCGGGGGCATGGCTTCAAGACCTCGCACGACCTGCTGCATGCCGATCTGTCCGAACTGCGCATGGCGCAAAAAGCCATCGATCGCTGGTACTGCGACTGGAGCGCCCGGCAAACCGATGCCTCCCTGGACAAGCCCCTGGAATTCACCTTTGTCTCAGGCGAAAGCGGCACCATGAGCGCCGGCGCGATGCTGATGCACGTGGTCAACCACGCCAGCTATCACCGTGGCTGGGTGGTGCAGATGTACTTCGAGATTCCGGCCATGCCACCGGTGACCGACATGCCGGTGTACCTGCGCGACTCCGAGCCGGTGTTCCTGCAGGCGATCAATGCCCCGATAGTGGCGCCGCCATGTGCTGTGCAATTTTCCAGTGCGACGAGTGTTTTGCCGGATCGTTATCGTTGAGTTCCGTTGCAGACCATTGACCGCTTTCACAGCACAATGGCGAGGGTGCAGGCCAAGCTACTGAGGCGGATCAAGCTGATCCAGTGCCCGGTTCACCGCCAGTTCATCCAGCATGATCACCTGCACAATGCCCAGCAGCGCATTGCGGCTCGATTCGGTACTGAGTGCGCACAAGTCGGCGGACTCTGGCGTACACGTAAGCAACGGCGCAAGCGACCGTAGCTTTCATGAAGTAGCTCTGACAGCCGTAAAACACCCTTCGAGACGAGTGAACTGCCCCTTGTTCCGAGCGGCGGCTACACTCTTTCCGACCTTTTCGCGCTGTGTCCGAGCGTACTGCCTTACCCTTTGCTGGAGCTTGAGCATGAAAATTGATTTGAGCGGAAAACTCGCAATTGTCAGCGGCAGCACTGCCGGCATCGGCCTGGGCATCAGCAAGGCACTGGCCGAGGCGGGCGCCGCCGTGGTGGTGGTCGGCCGCGACACGGCCAAGGTCGAGCAGGCAATGGCGAGCATTCGCCAGCGTGTTCCTGCTGCGCAATTGCGTGGGGTGACCGCTGACCTCGGCACCGTTCAGGGCGCCGAAAAACTGTTCGCCGCCGAACCGCGGGCGGACATCCTGGTGAACAACCTCGGGATCTTCAATACGGTGGATTTCTTCGACGCCCCGGACAGTGAGTGGACGCGCTTCTACGAGGTCAACGTGATCTCCGGCGTGCGCCTGTCCCGGCATTACACGCCGGACATGGTCAAGCAGGGCTGGGGGCGGGTGATCTTCCTGTCTTCGGAATCCGGCGTGGCGACCCCGGCGGACATGATCAACTATGGCGTGACCAAAAGCGCCAACCTGGCGGTGTCCCATGGCCTGGCCAAACGCCTGGCCGGCACCGGCGTGACGGTCAATGCGATCCTGCCCGGCCCGACCTTTACCGATGGCCTGGAAGACATGCTCAAGGACGCCACGGCCGAGTCCGGACGCAGCGCCCGGGACGAAGCCGATGCGTTCGTGCGCAAGGCCCGGCCGACATCGATCATCCAGCGCGTGGCGGATGTCGAGGAAGTCGCCAATCTGGTGGCCTACATCGCTTCGCCGTTATCCTCGGCCACCACCGGTGCCGCCTTGCGGGTCGACGGCGGTGTCGTCGACAGCCTGGCCATCTGAGCCCCAAAAACTTTGAGAGAGCCCCCGACCTGGCAACTGCATCATCAACGATCGAGGTCCAGGCATCGGCCGATCAGGTCTGGCAATTGATTGGCGGTTTCAACTCGCTGCCGGATTGGATTTCGTTCATTCCCAAGAGCGAGCTCAGTGAAGGTGGGCGGGTACGCCGGCTGGAAACCGGCGATGGCGCGGTGGTAGTCGAGCGCTTGCCCCTGTGAGAGCGAGCTTGCTCGCGATAGCGGAGTGTCAGGCGATACATTTTTACCTGATACATCGTCATCGCGAGCAAGCTCGCTCCCACAGGTACTGTGTCCGCTCAGGCGGACTTGTATCAGGCTTGAGGAATCAGACTCTCCCTACAGTCGAGCACCAGCCGCGCGCCACCCAGTTCGCTATTGCCCACCTCCAGGGTAAACCCGTGCAGGCTGACAATCGCCGCGACGATGGACAGCCCCAGCCCGAAGCCGCTTTTGTGATTGCCCGCTTCGGCGCGGTAGAAACGCTGGAACACCGCTTCACGTTCCGCCTCGGGAATGCCCGGGCCGGAGTCGAGCACTTCGATTCGCGTGTGCCCGCTATCATTGACCCCGCGCAAAATCACTGCACCACCGGGCGGGGTGAATTTGATCGAGTTGCTGAGCAGGTTCGCCACCGCTTCGAACATCAGTGCGCGGTCGCCATGGAGGGGCGGCAATGACGCGGGCAGGTGCAACTGGAACACCAGGTCGTCGTCTTCCGCCAGGGGCAGGTAGAACTCATGCAGTTCTTGCAGCAGCGCCACCGGGTCCACTTGCACGAATCCGGAGCGACGCTGGCGGTCTTCCAGTTCGGAGATCCTCAGTAAGCCACGGAAACGCGCCATCAGCGTATCGGCCTCGGCCAGTACCAGGTCCAGTTGCATGGCCTGCGGCGAGCCTTCGCCGGCTTGCTGTTGCATGCGGTAAAGCTGCGCGCGCAGACGGGTCAGGGGCGTGCGCAGGTCATGGGCGATGTTGTCGCACACGCCCTTGACCTCGTTCATCAAGCGCTCGATGCGTTCGAGCATGGCGTTGACGATGGCGGCGAGCATGTCCAGTTCGTCACGCCGATTGGACAGTGGCAAGCGCCGGCTCAGGTCGCCGGCGACAATGGCTTCGGCACTGGCCTGAATCCCGCGAATGCGCCGCAACGGCCGGCGGCGCAGCAAATACCAGCCAACGATGCCCGGCACGATGGTCAGGGTCATACCCCAGAACAAGGCGTGAAGGATGATCCGGGTCACGGCGAACAACGATCCGTTGTCGCGTACCAGCACCAGCCAGCGGCCGTCGAGGGTGCGGGTCGCCACGGCGTCGCAACTGTCGGCGGGCAGCGTCTGTTCGTCGCTGTCGTCGGAGGCATCGCAATCGAGCAGCATGTGGATCTTGCCATCGAGCGGCAAGCCGTCCGGAATGTAGCGCAAGGCGCCGCTGAGATAACGGTGTTGGGCATCGAACAGGCCGTAGGCGTCGATGCCGCGGATGTCGAAGGTCATACTCACGGCGAGGGCGTCCACCAGTTGCTCGCCGGAGAAGCGCGAAAACAGGTGCTGGCGTTGCATCAGCGAATGCTTGGCCAGGTTGTCCAGGTAAGCGGAAACCTCGTAGTACATGACCCCCATGAGGATCCCGCTCCAGATCACGAACAGCGAACTGTAGAGCGCCAGCAGACGGCTGCTGGAAGAACGCCAGCCTTTAGACGGGTTCGGCAATGACATAACCCGAGCCTCGCACGGTCCGAATCAGTGGGGCATTGCCAGGCGGGTCGATCTTTTTGCGCAGACGGCCGATGTGGACGTCGATCAGGTTGGTGCCGGGGTCGAAGTGGTAACCCCAGACCTCTTCGAAAATCATCATCCGCGAGAGGATTTGCCCGGTATTGCGCATCAGGAATTCCAGCAGTTTGTATTCGGTGGGCAATAGCGTCAGCAGTTGACCGTCGCGGCTGGCTTCGTGGCTGATCAGGTTCAGCTCCAGATCCGCCACCCGCAGCGTGGTGGCCTGGGCGGTCACGGTGTTCTGCCGGCGCAGCAGGACTTCGACCCGGGCGGCCATTTCATCGGTGGCGAAGGGTTTGGTCAGGTAGTCGTCGCCGCCGGCGCGCAGGCCGCGTACGCGCTCATCGACGTCGGACAGTGCGCTGATCATCAGGATCGGCGTGGCCACGCCCATGGTCCGCAGCGTGGTGACAATCGCCAGGCCATCGAGCTCGGGCAACATGCGGTCGAGGGTGATCAGGTCATAGTTGCCGTTGACCGCACGTTCCAGCCCTTCGCGGCCATTGTCGACCCAGTCGACGTCGAGGCCGTGGCTACTCAGTTCGGCGACAATTTCCCGGGCGGTCACGGCGTCGTCTTCGATGGTCAAGATGCGGGTCATAGGGCTGGCCTGATTAAATGTTCACAACGTTGTGCAGCATTTTGCCAAGAAATGATCGCAGGCTTTCTAAATAAAAGTTCATGGACATACCGGGTTTCGGTCAATGCGCCAAGCTCGCTGAACCTACCGGTTCACCGCAATTCCCTGTGGGAGCGAGCTTGCTCGCGATGACGGCAGAACAGGCAAAGTGAATCCGTCAGTCAATCGGCGTACTGACAAACACCTCAAGCCCCTCGGCATACGTCGTGAATGCGGCGATCCGCGGAAACCGCGCCGCACTCACCTGGTCCGGCACCACCAGGTTGGTGAAGCTCCAGGCCACTGCCAGGGTGATGCCATCCTGCTCAATCGAACCGCCAGTCTTCAACGGCTGCTTTTCCAGCTCCCGCTCCAGCGCCGAATAGGCTGCCGTCAGTTGACCTTCGACCCGCTGTACCCAGGGCTCGAATTGAATATCCTCGGGCCGCAGGTTGCGCTCGTAGTAAAGCTGAACGGATTTTTCGCTGGCGGCCAGGGCCAGGCCGATCAGGCGCAACGCGCGCAGGCGCTGACCCGGCTCGACGGGCATCAGGCTGTTGCCGGCCAGGGTTTCCAGGTAGTCGATGATCAGTGTCGAGTCCATCAACACCTCACCGTCATCCAGCACCAGGGTGGGCGCCTTGACCACCGGGTTGATCTGCTGGAATTGTTCGAAGTGGCGGAACACCGAGACCGGTCGGTGTTCCAGCGCGATTCCCAGGCATTTGGCAGAAATGGCGGCGCGCCTGACATAGGGCGAGTCCAGCATACCGATCAGCTTCATGGTCCTTTCCTTTATATGGCCATTTCGGGAGGGACAACCTTAGCTGAGGTTCGCGGCCCTGCAAATGACCGTGAATAATGCCCGGTGCCAGCCGTTTGTCTTCTATATACAGCCGCTCGATTGAATTTCTTGCTATAAACGCACTCCGATTACCGCCTCAAAGCCTGCCTTAGAGCATTTTCAGGGCTTTGTCGGACAAATTCGCAGTCTTTTCGGTTGCTGAGGCCTCAAGTCGGCCGTAGACTGCCGCCCCTCGTAAATTGAGTGCCGGGTGGCGCTTGGAACAAACGGCGCCTTTCCGATGGCCTGCCCAGGTCTGCCGGAACGCTCCCTTATTCGCCTTAATGCACGTTTTTTTATAGAGATATCAATGACAAAGGACAAGTTGCTGGCCATGCCGGCGGATGACTACATGAATGCCGAGCAACATGCTTTTTTCTCCGAGCTGTTGCAGAACATGAAAGTCGAAACCCATGAGCGCATCGAGCAGAACCGCATCGCCATCGAAAGCCTGGACACCCCGGCCGATCCGGCAGACGCGGCCTCGGTCGAAGAAGAACGCACCTGGCTGGTGAATGCGATCGATCGCGACCAGCGCATGCTGCCTCAGTTGGAACAAGCCCTTGAGCGCATCAAGGAAGACAGCTTCGGCTGGTGCGACGACAGCGGCGAGGCGATTGGCCTCAAGCGCCTGCTGATCAGCCCGACCACCAAGTACTGCATCGAAGCTCAGGAACGTCACGAGCAAATCGACAAGCACCAGCGTCAGGCCTGATTCTGCGAGGCAGCCCCTTTGATCCGGGCTGCCTTGAAAAGATCGCAGCCTGCGGCAGCTCCTACTTAATTGAAGTCGGGCGCTGTTGCAGGCTGCGATCTTCGTTTTCTGCCGTCTTCGATTTCCCGGTTCTTCTATTGATCTGCTGCAACGTTCGCGACTAAAGGCTCATGGATAATGGCTTTATGGTGGCGTTTAATGCGAAGACAACAATTAGAAGCTTTACGGGGTGACGATGATGACAAGAGACGGGTCTCTGGTTGCGGCAGTGCCCGCACCCGTGCTGTTGCCGAAAAACCGCTGGCTGACGCCAATGCTGCAAAGCATCGCCCTGATGCTGTTGTTATGTGGCATGACGCTGGGCGGATGGTCGCTCTACCTTGGCCTGCCCCTGGCCATATTGATTGTCTGGCTGCCTCGCCTGCGCGCGCGCGCGACCCCTGAGGCTGCTGCCCCCGCCAACCGCGATGCCATCGGCGAGTTGGCTCGCGATCTTTCCTGCACCACCAGCCATAACGCACTGTCGGCCGCCGGCGTGGCGTTTTCGGTTCGGCAACTGGCGGACAAACTGCAATCGCAGCTCACGGCGGCGGCACAGATCGTCAGCAATGCCGAGGTCATGATCACCACCGAACAGGCCACCTCGACCCTCAGTCGCCAGGCGCTCAGTGCCGCCAGCGAGGCGCATCAAAGCGGAGTGGTCGGGCGTACGGAATTGATCGAGTCCATCGCGCGCATGCATCAGCTCAGCCAGCGCGCCAGCAACAGTCGTGAACTGATCGAAGCCTTGAGCCTGCGCAGCGATGATATCCAGAGGGTGACCCTGGTGATTCAGTCCATCGCCAGCCAGACCAATCTGTTGGCGTTGAACGCCGCGATAGAAGCGGCGCGGGCGGGGGAGCACGGTCGCGGGTTTGCCGTGGTGGCCGACGAGGTACGCGGGCTCGCCGCACGCACGGCGACCGCTACGGGGGAGGTGGGCGAAATGGTGGCCGACATCCAGCATCGCACGGCGCAGGTGGTGGAGCAGATCCGCCAACTGTCCAGCGACCTTGACTCCGGCGTCGAGCAGGTCGAGCGCACGGGCCAGCACCTGGAGAACATTGCCCGACTGGCGGCCAGCGTCGAGTCCCAGGTCGGGGAAATCGCCCAAGGGGCAGACATCAACCGTTTGCAACTCGACAGTCTGTTTCACGCCATCGGGCAGATGCGCAGCGATCTGGTGGTCAGCGACCAGCAGACACAGCGCCTGGCCCAGGCGGCGGTGCAAATGGAAGGGCAAGCCGAAACCATCAGCGAGCGTCTTGCCGAAGTGGGGCTGGATGACTATCACCAGCGCATCTATGACCTGGCCCGGGAAGCCGCGAGCCAGATTGCAGCGCGTTTTGAAGCGGATATCGATGCCGGTCGAATCAGCATCGACGATCTGTTCGACCGCAATTACCAGGTCATCCCCAATACCAGCCCGACCAAGTACCAGACACGTTTCGACCGCTACACCGATCAGGTATTGCCAGCGATTCAAGAGCCGTTGTTACCGCGTCATGAAGGATTGGTGTTCGCCATCGCCTGCACCCAACAGGGGTATGTGCCGACCCACAACAAGCTGTTCAGCCAGCCGTTGACGGGAGATGCGCAGGTCGATGCCTTGCAGAACCGGACCAAACGCAAGTTCGCTGACCGCACCGGGATCCGCTGTGGCAGCCATCAGAAGGCCGTGCTGCTGCAAACCTATACCCGTGATACCGGCGAGTTGATGCACGATCTTTCGGTACCGATCATGCTCAAGGGCCGGCATTGGGGTGGTTTACGTCTGGGCTACAAGCCGGAAAAGCCGCGCTAAAAAACAAGGCTGCGGGGCGACTGTTACGAATTCTGCAATTAACCTGTGCAGGGTGTTGCTGTTTCCTCGCCGGAAAACTAATTAACATGCCTACTAATTAGGTTGCTAATTAAGTTCGGAGGGGGGGCAGCATGCAAGGCAAAGTTGATGTCGCGGTCATGATCGGCAGCGGGGTACCTGCCAACCTTCGCTCCATGGGACGCAAGGTTTGCTGGGTCGTGTTACTCAATGGCGAGCGCCGGGGCACGGCGTACTCCAGTCGCGACGAAGCGGAGGAGTGCAGGGCCGCCTGGCTGGCACAATTGAACGCCGAAAGTCCTGGCAGCCTGCATTGAGGTTGTCAGTGGGTCTGGTGCATGCGCAGGTTCAGGTCGTCGACCACCCGCGCCCAGTCTGCGTCTTCGCGAAGTTGTTCCTTGAGGAAGCCGGCCTGTTGCGGTGACCAGAAGTCGGCGTCGATGAGTTTCTTGTCGTCAGGCAGGAAATGGCCGGCAATGAAGTCGTCGATCGCTTTCTGGCTGGAGTCCAGGCCAAGCTGGTCGAACAGGCCTTTCAAGTCATGGGTCGGTGATTCCATCTTCATCTCCTTGCAGGTCATCAGTCGGGTCGAGGGACGAGGCGCACCCAGGATTCGAGGGCGCCGCAGCGGTGGAGTTCGATCACGATGTTCAAGTGCAACCATGAGCATAGACCGCCAACCCGATCATCAGGCTTTCAATGCGCCCGCATCGACCGCGGCCTTGAGTTCCCGGGCCGATTCCTGGGCCGCCATGGCGGCGACATCCGGGGTTTTGAACCAGCGATCCTTTTCGACCTGGTGATAGGTCACGGTCTTGAGCGGTGGTTTGGCGCGCATGACAATCACGGCCTGGAATTCACCCTCGACTTCTCTGGCTTCACCCCGGATGAAAAACTCGCCGATATCAAATTCCGTCACGTTGCAGACTTCCCTTGGAAAAACATTGTTGTTGTCAACGCAACCCGATTTTCTGCGGATCCGTTTTATTGGGCGGGCAGTATGGCAGCAGTTGCCCGTCGACGGCTGAGATAAGTCGGCGGGCAGACGAAACGTCGATAGAGGCGAGCGCGGTGGGCCTGTCAACCGTGTGATTCGAGGAGCCGGGCGAGGGCACAGGCTTCGTTATGATTGGCTCGGAAACCTCTTACACTGCCTGTAGAAATATCCTTGATGTGAAAGAAGGCAATGCCCGCCATAACCACTTGAAATCGTGGGCGGGCCGAGGCATCGGGAGCCGGTTCATGTAGGGCGAGCCTTGTCGGGTGCGGGGCCGGAGCTGTTTCCGAATCAGGCACCAAGGGATAGGCAAAGTGTGTCAGCGTGCACATATGAAGTCCTTTTCATTGTTTTACCGACGTATGTACGTCGTTTTGGCTAGTCTCCAAGAGCATCGCTGCTCTAGAATCACCCCTACTGGTGGGTGAATGATGTTTATCTAAAGCAATTTTTTGCGGACGATATGTAGGAAAAGTTTTTTTCTTGATGAGATTTTTCCCCGAAGTTGATAGTCCATAATTTTCCGGCAGCAGGAAGGGCGTTTTCCTTCAGTCTGTGGCGAACACCAGTCAGGACGACGCGAGTGACGTTCCAGTAGTCTTCTCAAGCTTCGTGATGAATGAGTGCACTGCTCATTCAGGACTCTCAACCCGGGTTCTTTGGCTACACCTTCGGCATTGCCGCTTTTTTGGCTGTGCGTTCATTTTTCGCGCACGGCACCATTATTCAGATGTGGGGATGTTTCCTTGGCAGTAAGTAATCTCGATATGCATGCCTTGTTTGTGCTGGGTGATTTGCGCGCAAAGCTGGTCAAGCAGTTTCAGTCTCGTTTCGTTTACATCACCGAACAGAACGCTGAAGGCATCTACATTGCCGAAATCGACACCGAATCAGCCCTGGTGGTGGACGACAAGCCCGGACTCAAGCTCAAGGTCGGCGACCATTTCAGCGCGTCCGTGCTGCCCAGTCGCGAAGGCGGCAAGCTGGACATCAAGTTCCGCGACATCAAGCTGACGGTTTACGGAATAGGCGACTACGCCTTCGTGACGACGGCCGACGGTCAGGGAATCGTGTTCAAGGAAGGTCACAGCGTGGTGATGGTGTTCGCCGCCCATCAACAGTTGCAGGAAGGCCTGACCAAGACCCTCAAGGCCGTGACGGCCAAAGCGGCCAAGTGGCGCAAAGGCGAGCTGGTGACCTTCAAGGCCAGCGAGTGATGACCCTGACCCGCGCCGATTTCCACGAGCAGAACCTGGCCAGCGCTCAAGACGAAGCGCGGCGGCTGTTCGGGCAGAAGACCATTCTGCAAGGAGCCTGGCTGAACTGGGTGGCGTCACAGCTTTACCAACTGCAACCGGCGCCATACGCCAGCATGGTCAGACGAGAACTGATGCGTTTGCAGGACACTGGCGAAAACTGATCCACGCACCTCGAAAGCAGGAACCTCTACTACAGTCATTGGACTGAGTATTCAGAGGCTTCGCGGTCTACTGCCAGGCCATCCTGCTATTGCTGTGAACAGCACGAGGTGCAAAAGCATGAACGGATTTCGACGGTTGCTGGCTGCGGTCCTGGCCACTTTCGGTTTGCTGGCGACACCCGTCCCGGTGTCTGCCGCCCAGACGCCGATCCACTTCGCCGACCTGAACTGGGAAAGCGGCAGCCTGATTACCGATGTCCTGCGCATCATTGTCGAGAAGGGCTACGGGCTGCCGACCGACACCTTGCCGGGCACCACCATCACCCTGGAAACCGCGCTGGCCAACAATGACATCCAGGTCATTGGCGAGGAGTGGGCCGGTCGCAGCCCGGTGTGGGTCAAGGCGGAAGCCGAAGGCAAGGTCGTCAGCCTCGGCGACACGGTCAAGGGCGCTACCGAAGGCTGGTGGGTGCCGGAGTATGTGATCAAGGGCGACCCGGCCAAGGGCATCAAGCCGCTGGCGCCGGACCTGCGCAGCGTCAGTGACCTGCCAAAATACAAAGACGTGTTCAAGGACCCGGAAGCCCCGACCAAGGGACGATTCCTCAACAGTCCCATCGGCTGGACCTCGGAAGTGGTCAACAAACAGAAGCTCAAGGCCTACGGGCTGGACGACAGCTATGTGAACTTCCGCAGCGGTTCGGGGGCGGCTCTGGATGCCGAGATCAGTTCGTCAATTCATCGTGGCAAGCCGGTGCTGTTTTACTACTGGTCGCCCACGCCGTTGCTCGGCCGCTTCAAGCTGATTCAACTCGAAGAGCCGCCGTTCGACGCCGAAGCCTGGAAGACCCTGACCGACGCCGACAACCCCAATCCACGGCCGACTCGTTCTTTGGCCTCCAAGCTGTCGATCGGTGTGTCCACCCCCTTCCAGAAGCAATATCCGCAGATTGCCGAGTTCTTTGCCAAAGTCGACTTTCCGATCGATCCCTTGAACAAAGCACTGGCCGAGATGAGCGAGAAACATACGCCACCGCGTCAGGCAGCGCAGGCGTTCATGAAGGCTCATCCGGACGTCTGGCGGGCCTGGCTGCCCAAGGACGTGGCGGATAAAGTCTCCGCCACCCTGTAGGAACTGGCGCAGGCTGCGATGTTTTGATCTTGTCTAAAAAAAGCAAAATCAAAACATCGCAGCTGGCGGCAGCTCCTACAATGTTCTGTTCATATCCCTTTCAAGGATCTCTGAACCATGACCCTGTTGTTGGCTCAGTCGCTGGTGACGATCTTCGCCGTGATCAGTCTGGTGCATGTGTATTGGGCGTTGGGTGGCGAGTGGGCGGCGGTGGCGGCGGTCCCGCAAGTACCGCTGGAGGGCACTGCGCAACTGAGGCCAGCGTTCAAGCCGCGAGGCTGGATCACCCTGGTGGTGGCCGGGTTGTTGCTGTTGATTGCCGTGCTGGTGTGCTTGCGGGTGGGTTGGTGCCTGCCACCCTTGCATCACTGGTCGTTGCAGTGGGTGATCAGCGCGATCGCGATTTTGCTGTTTGCCCGGGCCATTGGCGATTCGGAACTGGTGGGTTTTTTCAAAGAGGTCAAAGGATCGAGGTTCGCCCGGCTCGACACCTGGGTTTACTCGCCATTGTGTGTGGTGCTGGGGGCGGGGTTGTTGGCGGTGGCCTGGATTTGAGACAGACCGGTCTTGCTGTGTTGGCTGGTCTATAGCCTTCGCGAGCAAGCCCGCTCCCACAGGGATTGCGCTGAACCCTGTGGGAGCGGGCTTGCCCGCGAAGAGGCCGGTCCAGTCAATACAAAATTTTGCTTTAACTACCGCTCTCACTCCGCCGGCTGCTCACTTCGGCCGGTACATCATCCCCGGCCATGCGTTTGCGAAACAGCGCCGCCCGGGCCAGCAGCAAGGTCGTCACCGGCACAGTAATCGCCAGCAGGATCGGAATCAGCCAGGCGTGCAATACCGGCGCGGACTTGAGTGCCGAAAAATAGATGATCGAAGCCAGCGCCACGCACCAGGTCCCGAGCGTCGAGGCCAGGGCGGGTGGGTGCATGCGCTGGAAGTAGTCTTTCATGCGCAGCAGGCCCGTGGCGCCGATCAAAGTAAACAGGCTGCCGAGTACCAGCAGGATCGCCACCGGGATCTCCACCCACAACGACAATGGCATATTCATTCGATCACCTCGCCACGCAGCAGGAATTTCGCCAGGGCGAACGAGCCGACGAAACCGAACAGGGCGATCAGCAACGCCGCCTCGAAGTAGGTGTCACTGGCATAGCGAATGCCCAGCGCGAGCATCATCAGCATCGCGACGATGTACAGGTAGTCCAGCGCCAGGACCCGATCCTGGGCCGACGGCCCCTTGAACAGGCGGATCAGGGTCAGGATCATCGCCAGGGAAAAGAAGAACAGGCTCAACAGGATCGCGTTCGACAGCAAGGGGCTCATTCGAAGATCTCCATCAACGGACGTTCGTAGGTCGTCTTGAAGTGCTGGATGAACAGCACCTCGTCGTCCAGATCGAAGACGTGCAACAGCAGAATGCTGCGGTCCAGCGCCAGTTCCGACCAGACCGTACCGGGTACCACCGTAGTGATCATCGACAGCGCGGCCAGGCCGTTGGCGTCACGCAAGTCCAGCGGCACCTTGATGAATTGCGAGCGGGGCGGGCGGCGACTGGCATTGAGCACGCTCCAGGCCACGGCGAGGTTGGACACCAGCACATCGCGCCCGACCAGCAGGATCAACCGCAGGATTACCATGGGACGACGGATGCGCACCGGCAGCGGACGCAGCCTGCGCATCATCAGTGGCGCACAGAAGCCCAGCGCGGCACCCAGCAGCAGGTTGCCGGGGCTGATCGACAGGTTCAGCAACAGCCACAGCAGCCACAGGGCCAGCGACAGCAAGGGTGCCGGAAACAGGCGCTTCATGGCTGTACCTCCTGCGGGGCTACGGCCGACGGGCTCGGTACAACGCGTGTGTCGAGCACCGCCATCACGTATTGCTGCGGGTTGTACAAGGCATCGGCGGCGGCCTGGGTGTAACGCAGCAGCGGATCGGCCTTGAAGGTCAGTGCAATGCTCAAGCCCAGCAGGGCGAAGATCGGCACGCATTCCAGGCGTCGCAGCAGGGGCGATGGTCGTTCCGCTGGCGTCCAGGAACGCTGGATGCCCAGGCGCGAGAATGCGATCAGCGACGCCAGCCCCGACACAATCAACAACACCAACAGGCCCCAGGCGCCCTTGGAAACCGGTACGTCGCCGCTGTTACCCAGGCCCAGGGGATTGAGCAGGGCGCCGATCAATCCGAGTTTGCCGATAAAGCCCGAGAGCGGCGGCATGCCGATGATCAGCAAGGCGCAGGCGATGAAGCTCAGGCCGAGAAACGCCATGGTCCAGGGAATCACCTGGCCGACCACGGCTTTCTGGTCGTCGTCGAGGTTGGTGCCTTTGGGCGGGTGCAGGGATTCCAGGGGGCGGGGCAGCAGTTCGGTTTCATCTTCGAGCAGGATTTCGTTGGCCGAGCGCGAGCGCTCGATCAGTTCGGCCAGCAGGAACAGGGCGCTCAACGCCAGGGTGGAACTGAACAGGTAGAACAGCGCCGCGCCAACCAGGTTCGGCTGGGCGAAACCGATGGTCGACAACAGAATGCCCGCCGACACCAGGATGCTCAGGCTGGCCATGCGCTCCAGTCGCTGCGCGGCGAGGATCGCAATGGCGGCGCAGACGATAGTCGCCATGCCGCCGTAGATCAGCCAGTCGCCGCCAAAGAACGCCGAGGCCCCGGCCTGGGCGGAAAACAGCAGCGTCCACAGGCGCAGCAAGGTGTACACGCCGACCTTGGTCATGATCGCGAACATCGCTGCCACCGGCGCGCTGGCCGAGGAATAGGCCGGCACCAGCCAGAAGTTCAGCGGCCACATGCCGGCCTTGGCCAGGAACGCAATGGCCAGGATCCCCGCGCCGGCGTGAAGCAAGCCGCGATCAGCTTCGGACACCAGCGGGATTTTTACCGCCAGGTCAGCCATGTTCAGGGTGCCGGTGACCCCATAGATCAGCGCCGCGCCAATCAGGAACAGCGACGAGGCCAGCAGGTTGATCGAGATGTAATGCAGCCCCGACGACACCCGCGCCCGGCCCGAACCGTGGAGCATCAACCCATAGGACGCGGCCAGCAGCACCTCGAAGAACACGAACAGGTTGAACAGGTCAGCAGTGAGGAACGCGCCGTAAAGGCCCATCAACTGGATCTGGAACAGCGCGTGAAAACTCGAACCTGCGCTGTCCCAGCGTGCCATGGCGAACAGCAGGGCACTGACACCGATGATGCCGGTCAGCACCAGCATCAGCGCCGACAGGCGATCGACCACCAGCACCAGGCCGAACGGCACTTGCCAGTTGCTCGGCAGGTACACACCGATGGAGCCGGGCACGCCGGTGGTCTGCGTCCATTGCAGCAACGCCACGGCAATACCCAGGCCGAGCAGGCTGGAGAACAGATTGATCTTCGCCTTGAGCGGCCGGTGCTTCTCGCCGAGCATCAGCATGATCGCGGCGGTCAGCAGTGGCAGCAGGATGGGCGCGACGATCAGGTGAGTCATCGCCATCATTCCCTGGGCTCCCGGCCATCCACATGGTCGGTGCCGGTCAGGCCCCGGGAGGCCAGCAGCACCACCAGGAACAGCGCGGTCATGGCGAAGCTGATGACGATCGCCGTCAGCACCAGCGCCTGCGGCAACGGGTCGGTGTAGTGCAACAGGTCCTGCGGCACGCCGTCCTTGATGATCGGCTCCTTGCCGATGAACAGGCTGCCCATGCTGAAGATGAACAGATTGACGCCGTAGGACAGCAGGCACAGGCCCATGACCACCTGGAACGTCCGTGGGCGCAGGATCAGCCAGACGCCGGACGCGGCCAGTACGCCGATGGCGATTGCGATGACTTCTTCCATCAGACGGCTCCTTTGGCGGCAACGGATCTGGGCTGGGCGGCGGTTTTGTGGCCGCGCACCGATTGGTGGGCGAGGGCGGTGAGGATCAACAGGGTCGAGCCGACCACCACGCCGTACACACCGATGTCGAAGAACAGCGCGCTGGCCAGGTGAATGTCACCCAGCAGCGGCAATGAGAAATGCCAGGTATGAGTGGTCAGGAACGGATAGCCGACGACCATCGCGCCCAGGCCCGTGGCCGTGGCAATCATCAGTCCGGTGCCCATCCAGCGCAGTGGCCGCAGGCTCATTTGCGCCTCGACCCACTGCGTGCCTGCGACCATGTATTGCAGGATGAACGCCACCGACATCACCAGCCCGGCGACAAAGCCACCGCCCGGTTGATTGTGCCCACGCATGAACAGGTAGAACGACACCACCAGCGCCACCGGCAACAGCAGGCGCACCAGCACCGCCGGCACCATCATGAAGCCGAGCGCGGTGTCGCTGGCGTGACGCGGGTTGACCAGGTCGGTGACCACATCCGGCGCGAGCAAGCGCTGCTGGGCCGGCAGTTGCAGGCTTTCTTTCGGCGGGCGGAAACGGCGTAGCAGTGCATACACGGTCAGGGCCACGGCCACCAGTACGGTGATTTCACCGAGGGTGTCGAAACCACGGAAGTCCACCAGCATCACGTTGACCACGTTGCTGCCGCCGCCTTCAGGCAAGGCGCGACTGAGGTAGAAAGAGGAAATGTCGTTGGGGGTCTGGCGGGTCAGCATGGCGTAGGCCAGCAATGCCATGCCGATACCGACCGAGGTCGACAGCAGCAAGTCGCGGATACGCCGTACCCGCGCCCGACGCAGGCTGCCCGGCAACGGCGAGACCTCCTCGATCCGTCGTGGCAGCCAGCGCAGGCCCAGCAGGATCAGCACCGTGGTCACCACTTCGACCGCCAGTTGGGTCAGGGCCAGGTCCGGCGCGGAAAACCAGACGAAGGTGACGCAAGTCATCAGGCCGCAGACGCTGACCATGGTCAGGGCGGCGAGACGGTGATACTTGGCCTGATAAGCCGCACCAAGGGCGCAGGCGATGGCCAGCAACCACAAGGTAACGAACACGATCGACCCGGGGATTTTCGGCCGGTCACCCCAGTGAAGGCTGCTGTGGAGCATGGGAATCAACCCGGCCAGCACGGCGGCGAGCACCACCAGGAACAACTGCATTTGCAGGCGCCGGGTGCCAATTCGCGGTTCCAGGCGACGGGCAAGGCGCATGATGGCGACCAGCGCGTATTCGAACAGGTGCTTGCCGTCCAGGCGACCGATGACGGGCGGCCGACCGAAGCGCCCGCGCTTGAATTGATTGCGCAGCAGCAGGTAAAGCACGGAGCCGCAGGACAAGGCGATCAGGCTCATGATCATCGGCGCGTTCAGGCCGTGCCAGATGGCCAGGCTGTACTCGGGCAGCGTGCCGCCAACCACCGGTTGCGCCGCCGCCGCGAGCAGCGGGCCGACTATCTGGGCCGGGAAGATCCCCACCAGCAGGCAAGTGAATACCAGCAACTCGACCGGTGCGCGCATCCAGCGCGGTGGCTCGTGAGGCGTGTGGGGCAGGTCGGTCGCGGGCGGACCGAAGAACACATCCACGGTGAAACGCAGGGAGTAGGCCACGCTGAAGGTGCCGGCAATGGTTGCCACGATCGGCAGGCTCAGTTCGACCCAGCGCGTGGCATTGATGAACACGGTTTCGGCGAAGAACATCTCTTTGGAAAGGAAGCCGTTGAGCAACGGTACACCGGCCATCGAGGCGCTGGCGACCATGGCCAGGGTGGCGGTAAACGGCATCAGCTTGTACAGGCCGCTGAGTTTGCGGATATCGCGGGTGCCGCTTTCGTGGTCGATGATGCCGGCAGCCATGAACAGCGAGGCCTTGAACGTCGCATGGTTGAGGATGTGGAACACCGCGGCGACGGCGGCCAGCGGGCTGTTCAAGCCCAGCAACAGGGTGATCAGGCCCAGATGGCTGATGGTCGAGTAGGCCAGCAGTCCCTTGAGGTCGTTCTGGAACATCGCGCAGTACGCCCCGAGCAACAGGGTGCAGGCACCGGCGCCGCTGACGATGTAGAACCATTCTTCACTGCCCGATAGCGAAGGCCATAGCCGTGCAAGCAGAAAGACCCCGGCCTTGACCATGGTCGCCGAGTGCAAATACGCCGACACGGGCGTCGGCGCGGCCATGGCGTGGGGCAGCCAGAAGTGAAAGGGAAATTGCGCACTTTTGGTCAGGGCGCCGATCAGGATCAGGGGCAACAGGATCGGGTAGAGGGCATGGGCGCGAATAAGGTCGCCGGCGGCCAGGACCTTGTCCAGGTCATAGCTGCCGACCACATGGCCAAGCAGCATGACCCCCGCCAGCAGGCACAAACCGCCCGCACCGGTCACCATCAACGCCATGTAGGCGCCGCGCCGGGCATCGGCGCGATGGTGCCAGTAGCCGATCAACAGGAACGAGAAGAGGCTGGTCAGCTCCCAGAAAAACACGATCTGGATCAGGTTGCCGGAAATCACCAGGCCAAGCATGGCGCCCATGAAGGCCAGGAAAAACGCGAAGAATCGCGGCACCGGATCGTTCGGCGACATGTAGTAGCGGGCGTACAGCGAAACCAGGGTGCCGATGCCCAGCACCAGCATGGAGAACAGCCAGGCGAAACCGTCCATGCGCAGGACGAAGTCCAGGCCCAGGCTGGGCAGCCATGAAAACTCTTCGCGAATGACGCCGCCATCGGCGATCTGCGGGTACAGGAAGGCGACCTGAACGGTGCCGATCAGGGCGATCAGGCCAGCCAGCAAGGATTCGGCGTTACGGGCATTGTGCGGCAGCACGGCCGCCAAACAGCTGCCTATGAAAGGCAGAAGCAGTAGAACTATCAGGGACATAGGCTTCTAATCTGCGGAAGTTTGTGAAGCATCATACGTGCCAGCTCCCGGATCACCAAACGCCAAGCTGTCGCAGAATCCTACACGGTAGACGGAAAAGCCCTGATTCACATTGTTTCATCGGGAGGCAAAAAAGATCGCAGCCTGCGGCAGCTCCTACAGGGTACGCATTTCAATGTAGGAGCTGCCGCAGGCTGCGATCTTTTGATCTGTATGCTTCAGTTGCCGCTTTCGCTTTCCAGCACTTCATCAACCGCCGCACCCTTACCCTTGGTCTTCAACTCACTGACTATCACCGCCGCTACAATCAACCCGGCCCCGACCAGGGCAATGGCCGGCAAGCGTTCCCCGGCAATGCGCCCGACAATCCCGGCCCACACCGGCTCGCCGGCATAGATCAGCGTGGCGCGGGTCGGTGACACACTTTTCTGTGCCCAGTTCATCGCCACCTGAATCGCCGCGCTCGCCGCCCCCAGGCCCAGCGCGCTGCACAACAGCAACCAGGAGAAGTCCGGTATCGCTTCGTTGGTCGGCACCACCATCAGGAACGACAGCACCGAAGTGACCGCCAGTTGCACCACCGTCACCCGGCGCACATCGACCTGGCCGGCATAGGTGCTGATCAGGATGATCTCGGCCGCAATGGCCACGGCACTGATCAAAGTGGCGATTTCACCGGGGCTGAAGTTGAAAGACGCACCGGACGGCCCGGACAACAGCATCAACCCGGTAAAGGCCAGCATGATGCCGATGCTTGGCATCAACCCCGGACGCCGTCCCAGCACCAGCCATTGCAGCAACGGCACAAACGGGACGTACAGCGCGGTAATGAATGCCGATTGGCTGCTGGGAATGCTCTGCAACCCGACCGTCTGCAAGCCGTAGCCGAGCATGATGGCCACGCCGATAAACGCCCCGGCCTTGAGTTCGAGCAGGGTCAGCTCGCGCAGGTGACGCCAGGAAAACAGGGCGACGATGCTTGCGGCGGCGGCAAAGCGCAGGCCGACGAAAAACATCGGGCCGCTGACGGTCATCGCATGCTGCACCAGCAGGAAGGTACCGCCCCAGACCATGGTGATCAGCACCAGCACGCATTCGGCCTTGCTGAACCTTGTAAAACGGGAGGAAGCCATTGGGGAGTTCACCGACGTCATGACCTTGCACGCTACTGGAGGGGGACGCACAATGCGTCGTATGTTGCGCAGTATACTGCCCAACCCCACTCAGTGAGCAATATAGTGCACAAAGATTCTACCCAACGGGCATCGGTCCTCCAGCACGTCAGTCAAAACGTCCGTCGTTTGCGTCATGTCGCCGAACTGAGCCAGACGGCGCTGGCCGAAAAGTCCGGTGTCAGCCGTCGCATGCTGGTGGCGATCGAGGCGGGGGAAAAGAACGTCAGCCTGACCACCCTCGACCGGGTGGCCGAAGCCCTCGACGTCGCCTTCAGTGATCTGATCCAGGCCCCCGACGCCCGGGATCCCAGTCGTATCAATGAACTGGCCTGGACCGGCACGATCCCCGGCAGCAGGGCGGTGTTGCTCTCCAAGGCCCAGGCCAGCCGTGAAGTCGAGCAGTGGGAGTGGTGCCTGCAGCCGGGCGAGGTGTATCCGTCGGAACCGGACGCCGATGGCTGGAGCGAGCAGATTTATGTCTTCGAAGGTTGCCTGACCGTTATGCTCGGCGACCAGGCGCAGAATATCGCGGCGGGTGAATTCTTCATGTTCGCCAGCAACCAGCCGCACTGTTATCGCAACGACGGGGCGGTGGCGGCGAAGTTTGTGCGTAATGTGGTGATCTGAACAGGGAGTGCACGATGGGCCAGAACTTGACCAATGACGCCGATATCCTGATTGTCGGCGGCGGCCTCAGTGGCGCGATGCTGGCGGCGCAGTTGATGCGTTTGCCGGGCCGGCGCCGGGTGCTGGTGTTCGAGCCCCGGGCCGAGTTGGGGCGGGGTGAAGCCTACAGCGCGGTGGAACCGGGCCATACCCTTAACGGCAACGCGGCGCGGATGAGTGTCGACCCGGACAACGCCGACGACCTGACCCAATGGCTGACCGGGTACATCGAGGCGGGCGGCTGGCCGGAGTCGGATCAGCAGCACGTGCCGATCAGCGAACTGTTTCCGCCACGGGGCGTATTCGGCCTGTACGCCCGGCAACGCCTGGCCGAAGCGCAGGCGGTGGGCGCCTTGAACGGTTCGACGGTCGAGCATGTGCAGGCCGAAGTGGTCGACTTGCAAGCCGATGCCGATGCCGTGCGGTTGACCTTGAGCGACGGCCGATGCGTGCAGGGCGCGTTTGCGGTACTGGCCACCGGGATGTTTCCCGCCGCGCGTACGCCACAAACCCGCTCCAGCGGCTTGAATGCGGCGGCCCTCGATCCGTGGGACGTGACAGCCATGCAGCGACTCGATCCGCAATCGACGGTCATGATCATCGGCTCGGGCCTGACCATGGTCGACGCCGTGGTGTCCCTGGAGCAGGCCGGGCATCGCGGGCCGATCGAAGTGTTTTCCCGCCATGGCCTGCTGCCCCATGTGCGCCGCCAGCCGCCGGCCTGGGTGGACTTTCTCGCTGAAGATCAGAACATCCGCACACCCCGCCAGTTGATGCGTGAATTGCGTCGCCACTGCCGGGACGCCATCGCCCTGGGCATCGACTGGCAAGCGCCACTGGACACGGTGCGGGCACACATCGGCCGCTTGTGGCATCAGGCGACGGATATACAGCGTCGGCAGTTCGTGCGACATGTGCGACCGTGGTGGGAAAGCCACCATCACCGCTCGCCACCCTTGAGCGCCGAACTGGTGGAGCGCTTGTATAAAGAAGGGCGGTTACGTATTCACGCAGCCTCTTACCAGGGCCTTGAGCCCTCGCTGAATGGCGAGGTGAGTATTCGCCTTCGACGGCGCGGCGAGGCGCAGACCTGCGTGGTCAGCGGTGCCGCCCTGATCAATTCCAGCGGTATCGAGTACGACTGGCGCCGGGTCGCGAGACCGTTGCCACGGCAACTGCTTGCCCGTGGCCTGGTCCGGCCCGGGCCCTTGGCTCTGGGCATCGCCGCAGAAGTCGATGGCGCGGTCCTGGACGCCGAGGGTCATCCCGCCAGTCGTCTGTTTGCCATGGGCCCGCCGTTGCGCGGGATGTGGTGGGAAAGTACCGCCGTCACCGATGTGGCCAGCCAGGCCAAGGCGTTGGCCGAGCGACTGGTGCGCTAGTCGTTCATTCAACACACCGCGCAGTCAGCGCGGTGTGTTGGCGCTCAGCCAGCGCCTCTTGCCAGTGTGCCACTGACGGGACTCGTCGATCAGGTTGTGGGTCTGAGTGCATATCCGTTTCCTTAGTAACGGCGGCTGGTGGTTTCGCCCTTACGGCGAGTCCCTTTTGGCAAACGCCCCAAAAGGAACCAAAAGGTCTCGCCCCTTACGTACGGCCCCTCGCTGAGGCTCGGGGTTCCTTCGCTCCGGTATTCATCCGGGGGCATTGCCCTCCGGTCGGCTTCGCTTCGACCTACATGCAATGTGTTCGACTGCGTCGAACGGCGCTGCGCGCCAATCCCCGGATGAACACCTGCGCTCAGCCTGCCGAGGGGGCGGGTGGATCAAGATCAAGAGCTGCAGGCGAGCTAACGCTCGGCCTGATGAGTGGTGAAGAGCGTGGGTGTACGCCGCTCTGCCTTTGCTCTTCTGTGGGAGCGACGGTGCGGCGATCCGACTTGCTCGCGATGACGGCCTGTCAGCCGACTCAATTCTCACAGACGAACAAACCCGGCAAAAAAACGCGGCCCCCACCCGAGGCCGCGTTTTTCCATAGGGTTCAAGCCGGCCCCATCAACCAACGTGGCGAATGGGGCGCAGGCTCAGTTGGCGATCACCGGCACTGTCCGCACGGAGCCTTGGGACGAGGTGATCGTGGCGGTCGGGTTCGCCGACGGTACGACCGTGGTGGTGTTGTTCACCGTCAACCGCCAGCGACCGTTCACCGGTACGGTGGTGCCCAGGGTGACGAGCCCGGTCGGCGTGGTGACCTTGATAGTGATGGTGTTGCCGGTGGTCACCGATGAGGTGCCGGCAAAGTTCCAGGTGAAGCGGTTATTGGAACGGGCACTCACCGTTGCGGTGGTCACTGCGAAGGTTTCCGCCGCGGGCCGTGGCGAGACCTGCACCGTGACCGTGGCCGGCGACGTCGACTGGGCGCCGAAGCTGTCCCGGGCGATGTAGGTGAAGGTCGTGGTGAAGGCCGTGGTGATGGTGGCCGGTGGGGTATAGGTGAGCACCGTGCCGTTACTGCTGACGGTGCCGCGATTTGCCGGTGGCTGAGTGAAGCTGGCGACCGCGAGTGGCACATTGCCTTCTGGGTCGGTGTCGTTGGCCAGCACGTTGATTGGAATCGCCACACCCAGTGTCGTGGCGGCATCGGCGACTGCCACCGGAGGCCGGTTAGGCGCCACGGTAATGGTCACGGTTGCCGCTGTCGTCGAGGCCAGGCCTTTGACGTCTTGGGCCTTGTAGGTGAAGGTCGCGGTCAGCGGCGCGTTGACGACAGCGGGAGGGGTGTAGACCACCGCCGTAGTGCCGCTCAATGCCACGGAGCCCTGGTCGGTGGCCGGTTGGGTCAGCGCAGTAATGCTCAGCGGGGTATTGCCGTCCGGGTCGCTGTCATTGGCCAGCACGTTGAGGGTGAGCGGCACACCGAAGCTGGTGCTGCCAGCGTCGGCAACCGCAAGCGGCCGCTGGTTCAGGCCGCTGTCCGGCGCCGTACCCACGACGACAACGGGCTCGGTGTCACTGCCGCCAGCGGCGGACTTGACCGTCACGGTTGCAGGAGGTTGGGTCAGGTCAGTCACCGTCAGGCGCTGCAGGATTCCGGTTTTCGACAGCCGCCCGTAACCCTGGGCGACCATGTCCGGTACCACCACTTCGTCCGTGGAGGTGGCCTCGATCAGCAGGCTGTGGTTGCTCCAGCTGTAACGGGCGGTCTGGATTTTCACCACGTCCGAGAGCTTGCTCGACACCGCGGTCGGGCGAGTGGTCCCGGCGGGGTCGGTGGCGGTGACTACCACGACTGGCGGCACCGTCCCGTTGACCAGCAGATGCTGGGCGAAGAACACGCCGTTGTTATCGCTCACCATGTTGGTCTGGCAGGGCGATACAGGCGGGCCGGGGACCAGGGCGATGCTTTCGCGAAAGCACAGGGTCGAGCCGTTGGTGGCTTTGGCAAACACTTCGACCCGGGTGTTGTTGCCGCCCGTGCCGGCTATCCGGCGGTAGGTGGCACGGGTCATGTCCACCGCGGTTTGCGCGCGGTTGTCGAGCACCTTGCCGGACAGGGTGAACAGGTTGGTCTGGATAGCCCCGGCCGGACCCTGGATGCGCACGAAGTTGGTGTTGTTGGGGCTGCCGGTCACGGCTTCGGTGAGGTTGGGGTCGCCGACGAAGGTTTCGACGGCGCCGGAGTCCGGGTTCACCTCGGTGTAGGGGCCGTTGACGCTGCGCAGGAACGGCCCGATCGCTCCGTTGACCGCACCGCTGAAAACGCCCGGCGCACCGATGCCGACGTCCCTGGTGATGTTTATCGCACGACGCCCGGTGGTGGTGACGTTCACCGTTTCCACGCCATAGGGGTGGGTAATGGTGTAGGTCCCGGCAACGGGAATGTTCACCCGCATGCGAATCCGCGCGAAGCTGACCTGGTCGCCATCGAGCGGGTTGCCACCGGCAAATGCGGCCTCGATCCCGGCGACATAGGCGTCCATGCCATAGCCTGCGGTGTCGTTGGGGATGCTGGTCTCGGCAAGGAACCAGAAGGCTTCGTCTGGCCAGTTATCCGGGAACACCATCGGCAGGGTGTCATCGAAAATACCCGGCGTCGGCAGCAGGGTGCACATGTAGGCCGGTGGCACACTGGCGGCCACCCGCGAGCTGGCGGCGCGGGACTGGCACAACTCCATCGACAGCAAATTCGTGTCCTGATACCAGATCGGGAATTTCCCGGTGGCAAAGGTGTAAGGGCCGGGATCGACGGCGGCGAGTTGCGCGAAGGCACTGCCGGTCAGCGATAGAGTCAGTCCCAGGGCGTTGAGCGCCAGGCGTGGCCATTTGTTCATGATGCCTCCTGATGAGGATCCGGGCATGTGGGCGTTCATTGCACGATGACCACTTCTTCGGTATCGCTGCCGCCATTGGAGGACGACACACGAACCTGGGCCGGCGGAATCGGCGAGATGCCGGTGGCCAGGCTTTTCACGGCGCCGTCACCACTCAAGGCGCCGATGGCGATACCGGTGCCGGAGCTGGCGGTGAGCACCGGAGGCGACGTTTCATCGCTGGTCGAGGCCACGATGGTGATTTGCCCGGTGCTCAGGCTGTACTCGGCGCGTGAGATCGTCACCAGGTCGGTCAGCGGCATGGGCAAAATGGTCGGCGTGCTGCTGGCGATGGCCAGGTGGTTGTCGGCAGTCACCTGCAAGGTGCTCGGCAGCGTCGGATTGTTCGGCGACTGCGCATACCAGTGGCCGGTGGTGTTCGCTTCGGTGAAGTTCAGTACCGGGTTGTTGCTGTCCAGGGTCACGGTGGCCGGTGGCGGCGGGGCCAACACGAACACGTCCTGCTGGGCCACCGGGGCGCTGGTGCCGGCTTGTCGCGAGTAGGTGCTGCGCTCGGCGATTACCGGGGTCGGCCGGACCACCTTCGACAATTTGCCGGATACGGCGAAGAGGTTGGTGCGCAAGTCCAGGCCATTGGGGCCTTCGATGCGCACGTAGTTGGTGTTGAACGGGCTGCCGGTGACGGCTTCGGCGAGGTTCGGATCACCGACGAATTGTTCGGCCTGGCCAGTGCTCGGGTTGGTTTCGGTGTAGGGACCGTTGACGCTGCGCAGGAACGGCCCGACATCGCCCTTGAGCGCGCCGTCGTAGGTTTTCGGCGCACCGATGCCAATGTCCCGGGTCATGTTGATCGCCCGTCGGCCGGGAGTGTCGACGTTGAACACTTCGACGCCGTAGGGGTGGGTGATGACGTAAGTGCCGGCGGTGGGCACGTCGATGCGAACACGAATGCGGGCGAAGCTGATCTGGTCACCCTCCAGTGGATCCCCACCACTGAAGGCTGCTTCGAGCGCCGAGACATAGGTCAGGTCGATGCCTCGGGCGGCATCGACGATGGTTGTTTCGCCTGTGGCCCAGAACGCTTCGTCGGGGAAATTGGTCGGAAAGACCAACGGTTGATTGTCATCGAAAATGCCGGGATTAGGGATCAGCGAGCACATGTAAGTCGGAGCGCCTGGCGCGCTGGCAACCCTGGAACTGACAGCCTTTGATAAACATAGGTCAAGGGTGCGGCCGTGGCTGTCTTGATACCAGGCGGCGAAATTGCCATTGGCTGGCAGGTAGGGTCCGGGGTCTACGGCAAACAGCGCTGCCTGGGCCATGCCTTGGGCTAGAGCGGTCATGACCAGGGCAGTCGCGGTTTTGCACAGTAACGGGTGCATGGGTATTCCCTCTGTCGAAGTACCTGCCCCTTGGGGATGGGGCAGTTGGCAGGGATATCGGCAACTTCCATACCAATCGGCAAAAACGCCCGTGAGAAGCCCGCAGTAAAGGCCTTGGCGCAATCGTTGGCGGCAGTACGGGAGGTTATGGCGCGGGCAACTGTCCCCCGCTTTGGGGGTGACGGGGCCGCGGGGTGGGTGGGGTATCGCAGTCCCCAGGTTCGGGCAAACGGCCATGGCTGGGCTATAAACCTATAGGGGGTTTCCGGGAACCGTGTCCATGAACACCATCGCCAAAGTACTTGCGACCGACAGCGAAGTTCGCTTGAACACGCGCAAGGAGCCGTTCAATCTGCTGCGCTGGTTTTCACTGGTCAGCATGGTGGTGATCGGCACGGTGGCGGTGGCGCTGGGGGCGGTGTCCACGCGGTTCGTGATTACCGAAAGCGTGCAGCGCGATGCGCTGTTGACCTCGCAATTCGTCCAGGCGATTGCCGCGGCCGAAGTGCGGCATGTGGCGATTCCCAACGTCAGGACCATGGGCGAGTTGCTCGACCCACGAAAAGACAAGGACTTTCCTGACGTCGACCCGCTGTCCCGTGCCAGTGCCCGTGATGAATTCCTCGACCACATCGAAAACTTGCCGGACGTGATCCTGGCCAACATCTATGCCCCCGACCGCATGGTGATCTGGTCGACCAATCCGGCCTTGATGGGCATCACCAACCGTGCCGATGAAGACCTCGACCGTGCTTTCAACGCCAAGACTTCGGTGTCGACCAGTTTCCACGGTGTGGACACATCCCGCATGGAGCAGAAGTTTGTGGAGCCCCCCAAATACATCTTCATCGAAAACTATATCCCCCTGTTGGACGCCGATGGCAGCACCGTCACGGCGATGGTCGAGATCTACAAGGAACCGCAGGACCTGATCAACCGCATGGAGCGCGGCCTGGTGCTGATCTGGCTGGCGACCGCCCTGGGCGGCGGTCTTATTTACCTGGGGCTGTACTGGATCGTGCGGCGGGCGGCGATCCTGCTGGCGACGCAGCAAAAGCAATTGATCACCAACGAAACCTTTGTGGCTCTGGGAGAGGTGTCCTCGGCGGTCGCCCACAGTCTGCGCAATCCTTTGGCGAACATCCGTTCAAGCGCCGAGTTGGCGATAGAGTTCGACAGCGGCCCGGCACACAGGAACATCAACGACATCATTGGCCAGGTCGATCGCATGTCGACATGGGTGCGGGAGTTGCTCCAGTCCCTGCGACCGCTCAATGACGAGGCGGAACCGGTGAACCTGGTGGCGGCCCTGCATGACAGCCTGATGGCTTACGAGCACCAGATCGGCAAGGCCAGGGTCAGCGTGGTGTTCGAGCCGGACCAGACGCCCATGGTGCTGAGCCAACACGTGCAACTGACCCAGATCCTCAACAGCCTGCTGTCCAATGCGGTGGAGGCCATGGACGCGGGTGGCACCCTGACCATCCAAATCGAACCGTGCGATGCCCAGAGCGTCAGCGTGAGGGTGAGCGATACCGGCAAAGGCATGAGCGAAGAACAGCGCACAATGGCCTTCCGGCCGTTTTTCACCACCAAGCAGGGCGGGCTGGGCGTCGGGCTGGTGTTGGTCAAGCGGATCATGGAGCGATTTGGCGGTGCGGTGAGCCTCGACAGCAGTGAAGGCGAGGGCACCACTGTGCGGCTGTCATTTGTTCTGGCCACCTGAAAACGGGGATGAACTACCCCCAACATTGGGTATCAATCCCCGGTCATCTCCCCGGTCATCGCCCATTGATTTTGATAAATCATTGTTTTATGGAGTGTTAGTACTTTTTTATAGAAAAACACATGATTGGCGAGGTCCTTGCAAAACCACCATTACCCCCTTCACCACATCGAGGCGGCTGGTGATGGAAAAAAAAGAGATACATTCACCACGCTCACGAGCCCTGGGCATGCACCTGGTGCTGATGCTGGTGACCGGTTTGCTGGCCAGCCAACTGCTGGTCGCCAGCCAGCCGACGTCGACGCCCGCACCTGCCCCGGCATCCACTGGCGAATCCGCTGTCGTTGAAGCCGTCACTCCGTGGGGGGCCGACTATTTCCCCAACACCCCGTTGACCGACCAGGACGGACAGCCGCTGCATTTTTTCGATGACTTGATCAAAGACAAGGTGGTGGTGATCAACTTCATTTTCACCTCGTGCAGCGACTCCTGCCCCCTGGAAACCGCGCGCTTGCGTCAGGTGCAGAAACTGCTGGGGGATCGGGTCGGCAAGGACATCTTCTTCTACTCCATCAGCATCGACCCCTTGAGCGATACCCCCGAGGTGCTCAAGGCCTATGCGCAACGCTTCCAGGTCGGGCCCGGGTGGAAATTCCTCACAGGGGAATTCGCCGACGTCACCGACCTGCGCAAAAAACTGGGGCTGTTCATCGAAGGCGTCGATAACGGGCGCAATAAGGACCACAACCTGAGTCTTATCGTCGGCAACCAGGCAACGGGTCGCTGGATGAAAGCCTCGCCGTTCGAAAACCCGTGGATTCTGGCCGATCAACTGGCCAATACCCTGCATAACTGGAAACAGCCCAGTGTCGAAGAAAGCTATGTCGATGCACCGGAAATTCGCCCGCCGAGCAATGGCGAAGAGCTGTTTCGCACCCGCTGCGCCTCTTGCCACAGCCTCGGTCCGCTGGACGGGCAGGGCATCGGCTTGCGCAGCATCGGCCCGGACCTGATCGGTGTGACCTACCAGCGCGATCCGGCCTGGCTCAAGCGCTGGATCCGCGAACCTGACCGCATGCTCGAGGAAAAGGACCCGATTGCGATGGAGCTGTTCGAGCGCTACAACCGGATCTCGATGCCCAACTTGCGCCTGGATGCGAAATCCGCCCAGTCCCTCATCGATTTCCTGCGAGAAGAAACCGACCGTCAGCATCCGCCAGCGGCGCCATTGGTCAGTGTGAAGGAGGAGCCTGAACAACATCATTCGGTCGCGCACCCCGAGACGCCCCGGGTGCAGTAGTGTCAAAAAAATCACGCGGGTCGGTCAAGGCAGTCAATGCCACCTACACTGATCCTGAAAGCGGCTGAAAAGGCTCGATTTCAGGCACCCAGGACACAGCCATGCAGATACTCGAACAACAAAAAGTAGCTGCGCCGCAGGCTCCGGTAGCACAACGCAAGGGTTGGCGGCCGCAGTTCAACTTGCTGCGCTGGTTTTCCCTGGCAAGCTTTCTGATCATCGCTGTGGTGGCACTGGGGTTGGGTTACATCTCCACGCGCTTTGTTGTCGATGAAAGTATCGAGCGTGATTCGATGCTGACCGCCCAGTTCATCCAGTCCATTGGCGAGGCCGAAATCCGGCATGCCGGCATTGCCCCAGGGCGGACCATGGGTGAAATGCTTGACCCGCGCATGGACGATGCCTACCCCGACGTCAACCCCGTATCCCGGGCCGCCGCCCGCGCTGAGTTTCTCGACCATGTGAGGCATCTGCCGGACATCCTGCTGGCGACGGTGTACGCCCTGGACCGCACCGTGGTCTGGTCGACCAACTCCGATTTGATTGGCGTGCGCATCGAAGATGACTTTGAACTGGACGAGTCCTTCGAAATGAAATCGCCGGTGTCCACCAGCTACCACGAAATCGATGAGGAGCGTCCCGAGCAGCGCTTGCTGCGCGAACCGGAGTATTTGTTCGTCGAGAACTACATTCCGATGTTCAACGCCGACCGAAGCAAAGTGATTGCCATGGTGGAAATCTATAAGGAGCCGCTGGATCTGGTGGAGCGCATTCAGCGTGGCTTCAAGGCGATCTGGCTGGCCACGCTGATCGGCGGGGCGGCCATTTACCTGGGTTTGTTCTGGATCGTGCGGCGCGCGGCGACGCTGTTGCAGAGCCAGCAGAAACAACTGATCGCCAACGAGACCTTTGTCGCCCTTGGCGAGATGTCCTCGGCGGTGGCCCACAGCTTGCGCAACCCGCTGGCCAATATCCGTTCCAGCGCCGAACTGGCCCAGGACATCGCCAGCCAGACCGCACAGAAAAACATTGGCGACATCATCAGTCAGGTCGACCGCATGTCGCGCTGGGTCCGTGAATTACTGGTGTCGTTGCGGCCGATGAATGACGACTGTGAAACGGTCGATCTGGTGCTGGCCCTCGAAGACACCCTGAGTGCCTTTGAGTCCCTGATCAAGCGGTCGGACGTCGAGGTGCGTTTCTCTCCTGTCAGCGTGCCACCGGTCGTCAGCCAGCAGGTGCTGCTCACGCAAATACTCAATAGCCTGTTTGCTAATGCACTGGAAGCAATGCCCAAGGGCGGCGTGCTGACGATCGAGATCGATTCCTCGGTGTCCGGCGACGTGAGAATGACATTGACCGACACCGGCAAGGGCATCTCAAAACAACAGCAGCAAATGGTCTTCAAGCCGTTTTTCACCACCAAGCAAGGTGGGTTGGGCGTGGGCCTGGCCCTGGTCAAAAGAATAATGGAGCGGTTTGACGGCTCGGTCGAACTGACCAGCCGGGAGCAGGAAGGAACCCGTGTTTGTCTCAATTTCAAAGTGGCAACGGGAGGGGCATATGGAGCACAGCATTCTGCTGGTCGAGGATGACGAAATCCTCGCCGAGAATATTCAGACTTACCTGGAGCGCAAGGACTTCGAGGTGACCGTCTGCCACTCGGCTGAAGATGCACTGGAGCAATTGGGTTCTTTCGCGCCTGACGTGGTACTGACCGACAACTCGTTGCCAGGCATGAGTGGTCACGACCTGATCCAGAAGCTGCGCATCAGCGCGCCGGATCTGAAAGTGATCATGATGACCGGCTACGGCAACGTCGAAGACGCCGTGGTGGCGATGAAAGAGGGCGCCTTTCACTACGTCACCAAACCCGTGGCCCTGCCAGAGCTCAAGCTGCTGCTGGACAAGGCCCTGGCCACCGACCGCATGGAGCGCACGCTGTCGTTTTACCAGGAGCGCGAGGCCCAGAAGTCGGGGGTACAGGCACTGATTGGCGAATCGGCACCGATGGCGTACCTCAAGGGCACCATCACCCAGTTGCTCGACGCCGAGCGGCGCATGGCCAACAGCGACCTGCCGCCGGTACTGGTCGAAGGCGAGACAGGCACCGGCAAGGAACTGGTGGCCCGGGCCTTGCACTTCGACGGCCCGCGCGCCAAAGGCCCGTTCATTGAATTCAACTGTGCTTCGATCCCGTCCAATCTGGTGGAATCGGAACTGTTCGGCCACGAGAAGGGCGCCTTCACCGACGCCAAGGATCGTCGCATGGGGCTGGTGGAAGCGGCCGACGGCGGCACGCTGTTCCTCGATGAAATCGGTGAAATGGACTTGCTGCTGCAAGCCAAGCTGCTGAAACTGCTGGAAGACCGGACCATTCGCCGGGTCGGTTCGGTAAAGGAACGCAAGGTCGATCTGCGGGTGATCAGCGCCACCAACTGCAATCTCGAACAGATGGTCCAGCAAGGCAAATTCCGCCGTGACCTGTTCTTCCGTCTGCGCATCATTTCCATCAAGGTGCCGCGCCTGTATGCCCGTGGCGCCGATATCCTGCTGCTGGCCCGGCACTTCCTGGCGCTACATGGCAAACGCTACGGCAAGCCGAACCTGCATTTCAGCGACCAGGCCGAAGATTTGCTGCTCAGCTACAGCTGGCCGGGCAACGTGCGCGAATTGCGCAACATGCTGGAGCAAACCGTGTTGCTGGCGCAAAGCGACACCATTGCCGCCCATCAGCTGAACGTCTGCCTGAGCCTGATGGATGAGCCACCGATGTTTCATCACGAGCCAGCACATTTCAGCGAACAGCGTGCGTCCTTCAACGGTAGTGATTCCATGAACCTGCCGGAAGTGGAGCGCGACATGGTGCGCAAGATGCTCGACAAGACCGACTGGAACGTCACCAAATCGGCACGCCTGCTGGGTCTGAGCCGTGACATGTTGCGCTACCGGATCGAAAAACTCGGCCTCGCCCGTCCGGACAAGCGCCAGTGGTAGGGGGCGTTCTCAATTAGTTTCCCTACCGCGCCGGGTCTGCTGTTGTGCAGGGCAAGGCGCGAGAAGCGTAGTTTGGTCATTCCAAATCAGCTTCGAGCAACACAGCCCTGCACAACAGCAGGCCCGGCCCTTCGGGTTGTGCCTTAAAGCTGGCCATGCTGCTTTGCAGGCCTTGGAAAGGGAACAACCATTCCCAGCGGCCTACGCCTTGCCTGGCCAGCTTTAAGGCGACAACGCGGTGGGGAAACTAATTGAGAACGCCCCCTAGTGTTCACTGCAACACCGGGCCTTCCCTCAGACAGGACATCATGCAACTGGGGTTCTCGACTTCCTGGTTGACGTACACGCCACGCTCCGGATCGTAGGAGCGGATAAACACCCGGACCGTGGCGTCGGCCACTGTCGGCAGGCGCGAGTCGGAAAACACGTGCTCGCTGGAAACCGGGATGAAATTCCCGGGTGCGGTCGGGATGTACGAGCCCGGCGGGATGATGTTCATCGACGGTGGTGCGGGGTGCGCGAAGGGTTGGTCGGCGCCGTAATAGTTGAATTCGCTGCTGTAGTTGGTGGTGGGCAAGTCGTCGGCGTGGACGACAGCGGTTGCGCCCAGGCAGACGGCGAGCAAAAGCGTCAGGTCGGTCTTTTTCATGGCAACACCTGCTAGATCGGTTTAACCACATTACCCTCAAGGTCTTTAACTATAGCTGGCGCCGTGGACAGCCGTCGATGCTGCGCGGATTACAAGTTCACAACACCTGCCCGGATGAGGTTGATCTAGACTCCGGCCGGTCAAATCGACGACCCGGACCCTGGAGCATGCAATGGAACTGCCGACAAAAGAACAAGCCATCGCCAGTAACCGCGAGGCCTGGAATGATTCCGCCCGTCACCATAAGGACTCCAGCGAATGGCAAGCCTTGTTGAAGGGCGTGGAACACGCGGATTTCTCCTGCCTGGATGACACCCTGACCGCTTTGCTGACCCAGACGGGTGTCGAAGGCAAGGACGTGGTGCAACTGGGCTGCAACAACGGTCGTGAAAGCCTGTCGCTGTTCGCTTTGGGGGCGCGCAGCGTGGTGGGCGTCGACCAGTCTGAAGCCTTTCTCGGGCAGGCACGGGAACTGGCGTCCCGCTCGCCCCACGCGCCGCAATTCATCGAAGCGGACATCCACCACTTGCCGGTCGAACTGCAGGAGCGCTTTGACCTGGCGCTGATCACCATCGGGGTCTTGAACTGGATGCCGGACATCGGTGAGTTCTTCCACCATGTGGCGCGCACGCTGAAGCCGGGTGGCGCACTGGTGGTTTACGAAACCCACCCGTTCCTGGAAATGCTCGACCCCGAGGCGGCCGATCCTTTTCGTCTGGCCAGTTCATACTTCCGCCGCGAACCGTTCATACAGCACGAACCGATCGTCTACGAAGGCAAGATCGAACAGCCAGCCGCGCCGTCCTACTGGTTCGTCCACACCCTGGGCGACCTCTTCAGCGCGGCCATTGCGGCAGGGTTGCAGATCCGTCACTTCAGGGAATACCCGCACTCCAACCGCGAAGAACTCTATGACCGCTATCAACAGCAGGTGGCGCAGCTGCCTTTGTGTTTTACGTGGGTGGTGGTGAAGGGCTGATGCCCTGGGCTCAATAGTGTGCGGGTCCTGCTGGCCCCATCGCGAGCAAGCTCGCTCCCAAAGGTGTTCAGTGTCGTACGCCGGTCTTGCAAACGACAAAATGGGGGGACGCAAAAAACCAAGGCACCCGTGGCGCACGGGCGTGGTTTTCTATTGACCTTGCCGGGTTCGCCAGGCTCCCGGCGCGCACCCCAGCCACCGCAGGCAGGCACGGTTGAAGCTTTGCACATCGCTGTAGCCCAGGCGGTCGGAGATCTCCACCAGCTCCAGGTCCGTTCCCTGCAAAAAGTCTTCGGCCCGGTAGCGGCGGTATTCGTCGAGCAACTCTGAAAAACTCCAGCCCAATGCCTTCAAGCGTCGGGCGGCGGTGCGCTCGAGCAAGTGCTGGGTGGTACAGAATTGCTGCCAGTTGGCCCCGGCGAGGTCGCCGATCAAATGGTCGCAGACTTGCTCGAGCAAGGTCGGTTCGCTGTTGCGTCGGGTCTGCTCCAGCAGCTCTATCAGCGTGTTTTCCAGGTCATGATTGCCCGGCGTCAACGGGATGACGAACAGCTGCGGATCGAGGCGGATCGAGTGCTGCGCCTGTCCCCATTGCACCGGTGCGCGAAAGGCTTGTTGATGGTCCTGCGCATTGGCCGTGCAAGCGCCGGCCAGCCCGACGCCCAGAACCGGATCACGCTCCAGGCCGCTGGCGAGGAACTTTCGCCGCAACATGCTGCACAGGCTGATGAGGATGTAATCGGTGGTCGCCGCGCTGGCTTTCACGCTGCCACGGTCGAGCAGGCGTAATTCGACGCTGTCGTCGCCGCGCACGATCCGGGCCTGGAAGTGCCCGTTGAAAAACGGAAAGAAGCGCACGAAATACTGGCAGGCGCTGTCCAGTGAGGCGGCCACGTCGAACAGGTATGTCAGTCCGTTGGTGGCGGTGGAAACGAAACGCCGGCCAGCCGCCAGGCCGATCAGCGGGTCGCCGGTCTGCTCCAGGGCAAACGCCCAGAAGCGCCGCGACATGAACAGCGGAATGCGCATGAATGGCGTGCGCAACTCGAACAGGCTGCGGCGAAACAGGTCTTCGATACTGTCCCGGTCCACGCCACGGGCCAGCAACTCTTCGATCGCCGGCAACAGGGTCGGCGCATAGAACGCGTTGGGTATCGATTGATCGTGCAGTGGCTGATCGCTTTTTGTCATGTAGGGCTCACAGCTTGTTCCGGAACACTGGTTAGGCTGCCCGACGTTAAGCGATTTGCCGGAGCAAGACCATGCTTGATTTACGCCAGCTCGATTTGAACCTGTTGCTCGCCTTCGATGCGATTTACCAGCAGCGTAGCGTCACCCGTGCGGCCGAGGTGATGTGTCTGTCGCAACCGGCCATGAGCAATGCGTTGCGTCGCCTGCGGGAATTGTGCGGCGACCCGCTGTTCATCAAGAGTCGCCTGGGGGTGACGCCGACACTGGTCGCCCATCGTCTGGCTGACTACGTGCGTGCCGCGCTAGAGTCATTGCGCGATGGCTTGCGCATGATTCCCGCCGCGCGGCAGAGCAATCCGCTGCTGCGCATCAGTTGTCTGGACTGCCTGCAACCGGTGTTGCTCGATGCCTTGCTCGAATCGCCCCACGCCGATTGGCAGGTGCGTTATTTCCAGCCCCGGCGCCGTGACGCCCTGCAGGACCTGGCCAGCGGCAAGCTGGATATCCTGATCGACCTCGACCAGCCGCTGGCCGGACTTGCCGGCCTGCACAAACAGGCACTGCCCGCCGACCATTACGTGTTCGCCTATGGCGCTGCGCTCAAGGAACCGCCGCGCACCCTGCAGGCGTATCTGGAGCAGCCGCAGATCCAGGTATCCAGCCGCCGCGACGGGCTCAGCCCGGTGGACTTGCAGCTTGGTTTGAAAGGCCTGAGGCGGAATGTGGCGATGAGCACCCAAAGCACCCTGGCCGCGAAGCTGATCGCCGATCGCCAGCCGTTCGGCATCAGCCTGCCAAGCCGGGTCGCCAACGTGCTGGGCCTGCAACACGTGCCGCTGCCCCTGGACGAACCGGTGGAATTGAAACTGGCGCTGTACATCGAGTCGCGCTATCGCTTCGAGCGCAGCCGCGAGGAGGCGATGCATTGCCTGCTGCGCGCCCTCGGTGAGCCCCGGGCATTGCAGGCGCTGGCGCGGCGTGCGTGACTTCGTGGTGAAATCAGCCCCTGTGGGAGCGGGCTTGCTCGCGAAGGGGCCGTGTCAGTCGACATCATTGTTGAATGACATACCGCTTTCGCGAGCAAGCCCGCTCCCACAAGGATTGCGGCGTTGCAGGCAGGCCTTAATTCGAGGCCAGCAAGCGCCGGTCAACCGACAGCACCGCATCGACCATCGCCAGCGCGGCCGGTGTCAGGGAATGCCCGGCACGGCTGACAATGCCGTAGTGCAATTGCAGGCCGGGATCGTCCTTGGGCACATCGGCAAACTCCAGCAGGTGGATCAGGCCCTGATCGACCAGTTCGGCCAAGGCCTCCACGGTGGCGATACCCACCGCGTCGGAGCGCATCACCACACGGCGGATCGCATCGAATTGCGCGCATTCCACGCTCGGGTTGAAGTCTGCCTCGCCCTGCACGTCGGCGAGGATCTTGCGGATCATCGGCGGTATCCGCGTGCCGACCACCGCGTAGTCGAGCAGGGCGCGCAGGGTCGGGTTCTGCTGCTGCACCAAGGGATGACCGACACGGCAAAAGAACCGCCCGCGTCGAGGGCGCAGCAGCTGAACCTGGTATTGCGGGTCGCCGGTGAAGTACCGCGCGTCGGCCACCAGGAATTCGATCTGCTGCTCACGAAGCCAGACCGCCAGTTGCTCCCAGTCGCCCTGGTGGAAACTGATGCGGATCGCCGGGTGCGCCTGGATGAATTCCGCCAGCGCCTCGGGCACCAGCACCTGGGCCGGGTACGGGCCGCAGCCGAAGTGCAACTCGCCACCGGTCAGGCCGTTGTATTGCGTCAGTTCGTTGTGCAAGGCCTGGCTGCCGGCGAGCAGGCGCCGGGCGTGTTGCAGCACCAGTTCACCCTGGCCAGTCAGGCGGAATTCGCGACTGCTGCGTTCTACCAGCGCGCAGTCGAGGTCGCGCTCCAGGGTCTGGATGCTGCGACTGAAGGCGGGTTGGCTGAGGTTGATCGCCTCGGCGGCCCGGCCGAAGTTGCGGTAATCGGCCAGGGCGACAAGGTGGCGGAGTTGTCGTAGGTCCATCATGCGTCTCCTGCATTCGGCGGATACTTTTAATGCATTGGATCGATAGCACAGAGGCTGGCATAAGTACACGCCTGTCTTCTCGCCGTAACCTGCCATGACCCCTCAACTGTTCATTTCCAGCGCCTTCACCCGCACCATTCTCAGCCATGCCCGGCAGTCCGGCCTGTGTCAGGACCAACTGCTGGAACGGGCCGGCATCTGCCTGTCATTGCTCGAAGGGCAGGACCTGCATGTGCCCGTGCATCTGGTCGAACGCCTGTGGAGTGAATGCGAACGTGCGGGCGCGGGGGTGTCGTTTGGTTGCGATCTGGTCAACGGCATGGCGACCACTACGCTGCGGGGGTTGAACATTCTGCTGGACTCCGCCGCGACCCTGCGGGCGAGCCTGGCGTGTTTCACCGATTTCCTGCCGCGGGTAACCAATTACGTGGTGGCGGAATTGGAGGAGGGTGACGGGCAGGCTCGTTTGCACTTGCGCAGTGCTGACCGGCAGCCACATTTTTTCGGCCTCGATGCGGCGACCCTGACGTTGGTGCGCAACATCGCCCGACGTTTGGGGCGAGCGCCGGCCAAGGTGTTCATCGCGGTCCAACTGACACCGCAACAGGCTGCCGGGCAATGGTTGCGTAGCGCTGGTGTCGAGGTGCTGGAGGGTTCACATCCGTGCCTGAGCCTGCCGGCTGCCAGTCTCGATGAGCCTCTGCTCGGGGCCAACGGTTTTTTGCATCAGAGTATGTTGCGGCACTGGCAGACTGCGGCGGTGCAGCATACCCGCAGTGACAGCCTGGAGATGGCGCGGCACTGGTTGACGGCGGGGGATCAGCCGATCGAGCGGATTGCCGAGCGGTTGGGGTATCGGCAACCGAGTAATTTCATTCGGGCGTTTCGCAAGCAGTTCGGGATTACTCCGAAGCAGTTTCGTCTTGGTTTGTAGTTTTGGTTGAGTACATATCCGTTGCTGCGGTAACGGCGACTTATGGTTTCGCCCTTACGGCGAGTCCCTTTGGCAAACGCCGGAGTGCCGGCCCAGCCCAAAGGAACCAAAGGTCTCGCCCCGAACGTACGGCCCCTCGCTGGGGCTCGGGGTTCCTTCGCTGCGGTATTCATCCAGGGGCATTGCCCTCCGGTCGGCTTCGCTTCGACCTACATGCAATGAGTTCGACTGCGTCGAACGGCGCTGCGCGCCCATCCCCGGATGAACACCTCCACTCAGCCTGCCGAGGGGGCGGTTGGATCAAGATCAAGAGCTGCAGGCGAGCTAACGCTCGGCCTGATGAGTGGTGAGAAGCGACGCGGTGGTGTGGGCTGCTCTGCCTTTGCTCTTCTGTGGGAGCGAGCTTGGTCCGGGCGGCGTTCCGACGATGGCGGCCTTATGGCCGACCAATCTCTTTCGGCTAAACGCATTCCCCCCTGTAGGAGCTGCCGCAGGCTGCGATCTTTTGATCTTGATTTTCCGCACCCTTCGACATTGTCAAAAATCAAAAGATCGCAGCCTCGTTGCACTCGACAGCTCCTACAGGGAAACACGCACACATCAGAACCAGGCCGGTAGGCCGCCTCGGGCGCTGTTGCGGTGCACGCCCCCTCGTGAGGCCGAATGTCAGGGGCAAGAGCGTTTGGTTACTTTGCGCCGGGCCGCGCAGGCTTTTCCAAGTGACCCGCCGTAAGGGCGGAACCTTAAGCGGCCGTTACCAAAGAAACGGATATGTACACGGTCAAAACCCGCAGCATCAGCGAATAAAGTGAATCTTCCCGCTGTCATCATTACCCATGTAGATGCCATACACCCCGGCCTGGCGCTCCTCGATATAGCGCTCAAGAATCTGCCGGATCGCCGGGTAGTAGATGCTGTCCCAGGGAATATCCTCAGGCGCGAAGAACTGGTAGTCGAGGGTTTCCGGCCCGTACTGCCCGGTGATCTCCAGCGCGATGGCGCGGAAGATGATGTACACCTCGCTGATCTGCGGCACGCTGAAGATCGAATAGGGCGAGACGATTTCCGCACGCACGCCGCTTTCTTCCCAGACTTCGCGCAAGGCCGCCTGCTCGGTGGTCTCACCGCTTTCCATGAAGCCCGCCGGCAGGGTCCAGGTGCCGGGGCGCGGTGGAATGGCGCGCTGGCACAACAGGTACTTGCCGTCCTGCTCGATGATGCAGCCGGCAATGATCTTCGGATTGACGTAATGGATGTAGCCGCAGCCGCGGCACATCAGGCGCTCGTGCGTATCGCCCGGCGGCAACTGTGACCTAAGGTCTGCGCTGCCGCACTTGGGGCAAAAGCTCGGGCTGAACATGTCAGCGACCTATGCGCGGTTCTTTCAGCGCGATGGGCTGGGTGATCGCCGGGATGTCGCCGGTTTCTTCCTGCTTGCGCTTGAGGTAGTCCAGGGCCACGGCAGCGGCTGCACGCACATGGTCGACGCATGCCTGGTGGGCGGCCAGCGGGTCACCGCCCTTGATCGCCTCGACCATGCGTTCCATTTCCTGGTTGCTGGCGCCGCGACGGTTTTCCTGGGACACCGAGGTTGCGCGCAGGTAGCTGATGCGTGCTTGCAACTGGCGCAACTGAGTGGCCGCGACATGGTTGCCCGAGCCTTCGAGCAGCACGTCGTAGAAACCCTGCACCGAGTCGATGACCTGTTGCAGCTCGCCGTCTTTCAACGCCTTGCGGTTTTCTTCCAGGGCTTTTTCCAGGGCCTTGATGTCCTTGGCCTTGGCGCGCAGGGTGAACAGCTGAACGATCAGCCCTTCGAGCACGCAGCGCAGCTCGTAGATGTCCACGGCATCGGCCAGGGTGATGATCGCGACACGCGGGCCCTTGGCGTCGGCGAATTCCACCAGGCCTTCGGATTCAAGATGACGCAAGGCTTCGCGCACGGAAGTACGGCTGACGCCCAGGCGATCGCACAGATCGCGTTCGACCAGACGGTCTCCCGGCAGGAGCTGGAAGTTCATGATGGCGCTTCGCAGTTTATCCAGCACGATTTCGCGCAGGGTAACGGGGTTGCGATTGACCTTGAAGCTGTCGTCGAGTGGCAGGCGTTTCATGGGGTCCGCTCTGATTGTGGCTGTCCATGCAAAAAGAACACTTCGATTACGGGAATCTGGGTGCCCGGTCAGATCAAACAGCCAAGGGTTAACTGGAGGCCTCGGCATCGGCTTCGGCGAAGGCTTCACGGGCGAGCCGGAAACTGTCTACGGCAGCGGGGACACCGCAATAAATGCCGACCTGAAGCAATATTTCGCGTATTTGCTCACGACTCAGGCCGTTACGCAAGGCGCCGCGCACATGCAGCTTGAGTTCATGGGGCCGGTTGAGGGCCGAGATCATCGCCAGGTTGATCATGCTGCGCTCCTTGAGCGACAAACCCTCACGACCCCAGACATGACCCCAACAATATTCGGTGACCATTTCCTGCAACGGTCGAGTGAAGTCGTCGGCGTTCTCGATGGAACGGTTGACGTAGGTCTCGCCCAGCACCTGGGTGCGGATCTTCAGGCCTTTTTCGTATTTTTCGTTGCTCATTTGCGTCGCTCCCGTGGGCTCAGAGGCCGCCCATCAAGGTGTATTTGAGTTCCAGGTAATCCTCGATGCCGTACTTGGAACCTTCACGGCCCAAGCCTGAAGATTTGATGCCGCCGAACGGTGCGACTTCGGTGGAAATCAGCCCTTCGTTGATCCCGACCATGCCGTATTCCAGTGCCTCGCTCATGCGCCAGGCGCGGCCCAGGTCGCGGGTGTAGCAGTAGGCGGCCAGGCCGAATTCGGTGTCGTTGGCCATCTCGACGGCCTGGGCCTCGGTGTTGAAGCGAAACACGGCGGCCAGCGGGCCAAAGGTTTCATCCCGCGCGACCTTCATCTGCGTGGTGACGCCGATAAGCACGGTCGGCTGGAAGAAGCCGTTACCCAATGCATGGCGCTCGCCGCCGCACAGCAGTTGTGCACCGTGGGCCAGTGCGTCTTGCACGTGGTCTTCGACCTTGGCCACGGCACGCTCGTTGATCAGCGGCCCTTGGGTGACGCCATCATCGAAACCGCTGCCGACCTTGAGCTGCGAAACCCGCTCGGCCAGGCGCGCGACAAAGGCGTCGTGGATGCCGTCTTGCACCAGGAAGCGGTTGACGCAGACGCAGGTCTGCCCGGCGTTGCGGAATTTGGCGATCAGCGCGCCATCGACGGCACGCTCCAGATCGGCGTCGTCGAAGACGATGAATGGCGCGTTGCCGCCCAGTTCCAGCGAGACTTTTTTCAGGGTCGGCGCGCACTGGGCCATCAGCAATTTTCCGATCCCGGTGGAGCCGGTGAACGACAACTTGCGCACGAGAGGGCTTGAAGTCAGCTCACCACCGATGGCAATGGCATCGCCAGTGACCACGTTGAAGATGCCCGCTGGAATGCCGGCCTGTTCCGCCAGTGCGGCCATGGCCAGCGCCGAGAACGGCGTTTCCGGGGCCGGCTTGACGATGCACGGGCAACCGGCCGCCAGCGCCGGGCCGGCCTTGCGGGTGATCATCGCCGCCGGGAAGTTCCACGGCGTGATGGCCGCGACGACGCCAATCGGCTCCTTGCTGACCACAATGCGCGCATCACCCTTGTGGCTGGGAATGGTGTCGCCGTAGATGCGCTTGGCCTCTTCGGCGAACCACTCGATGAAGCTCGCGGCATAGAGGATTTCACCCTTGGCCTCAGTCAGTGGCTTGCCTTGTTCGAGGGTGAGGATTTCAGCCAGGGCGTCGGCGTTCTCCAGCATCAAGGCATGCCAGCGCTTGAGCGTATTGCTGCGCTCCTTGGCGGTCAGTGCGCGCCAGGCCGTCCAGGCTTTGTTGGCGGCCTCGATAGCCTGGCGCGCGTGCTCGGCACCGAGGTTCGGCACCCGGCCGATGAGTTCACCGGTGGCCGGGTTGAAGATGTCCTGACAGGCGCCATCCGGCGCGTCCAGCCATTGGCCGTTGATGTAGGCCTGCTGACGGAACAGTAACGAGGCTGCTGGGCTCATGCCGGCTCCCGAGTAAAGTGGTGGACCCTGTGGGAGCAAGCCCGCTCCCACAGGGGGATTGTGTTCAACCATCAGGCCAGGGTGGGCAGCGGCCCCAGCTTGCCTTTGTGGTAGATCATCGGCGTGACCGGTTGCGCGGGCAGGATCAGGTTCTTCACCGCGCCGACGATGATCGCGTGATCACCGCCGTCGTATTCGCGCCACAGTTCGCACTCGATGATCGCCGTCGCCTTGGCGAGGATCGGGTTACCCAAATCGCTCAAGTGCCACTCGATACCTTTGGCCTTGTCCTTGCCTTTACCGGCGAAGGCATAGGCTTCGGCGGTCTGCTCGGCGGACAGCAAGTGAATCGCGAACTGCTTGCTGTCGCGCAGCACCGGATAGGTGTCGGAGCCGTAGTTGGGGCAGAACAGCACCAGTGCCGGATCGATCGACAGCGCACTGAAGGCGCTGGCGGTGATGCCGACGATGCCGCCTTCCGGGTCCAGGGTGGTGACCACCGTGACCCCGGACGGGAACGAGCTCATGACGTCTTTGTAAATGCCGGGTTCGATCATTTTCCAGGACTCCTAGCGCATCACGAAGGGATCAGGCATCGGTGCCTGGGACAGGTTGATCCACACCGTTTTCAGCTCGGTGTAGGCCAGCACCGAATCGATGCCGCTTTCGCGTCCATAGCCGCTGTTCTTGAAGCCGCCGATCGGCGCCATGGCCGAGACCGCGCGGTAGGTGTTGACCCAGATGATCCCCGAACGCACGTCCCGGGCCAGGCGATGGGCACGGCCCAAATCTCGGGTCCAGATGCCGGCGGCGAGGCCGAACTGCGAGTCGTTGGCAATCGCCAGCGCTTCGGCTTCGTCCTTGAACCGGATGACCGAGGCCACCGGGCCAAAGACTTCTTCCTGCATGATCTTCATCGAGTTGCGGTCGCATTCGAACAGCGTCGGCTCGTAGAACCAACCGTCGCCCAGACTCTCCGGACGCTTGCCACCCAGACGCAGACGCGCACCTTCGGCGATGGCATCGGCCACCAGGCCTTCGACCACGGCCAGTTGCTGCGCGGTGGCCATCGGGCCCATTTCGCTGCTGTCGTCCTGGGGGTTGCCGATGCGGATGCGCTGGGCGCGTTCCACCAGGCGGCCGACGAACTCATCGTAGATTTCGTCCTGCACCAGCAAGCGCGAACCGGACACACAGCTCTGCCCGGAGGCGGCGTAGATCCCGGCGATGGCGCCGTTGATCGCGCTGTCGAGGTCGGCGTCGGCGAAGATGATGTTCGGCGATTTGCCCCCCAGTTCCAGCGACAGCTTGGCGAAGTTCTCCGCGCTGCTGCGCACCACATGCCGCGCCGTGGCCGCGCCGCCGGTGAAGGCGATCTTGCGGATCAGCGGATGGCGGGTGAGGGCGGCACCGGTGCTCGGGCCGTAACCGGTGACAACGTTGACTACGCCCGGTGGAATCCCGGCTTCCAGCGCCAGACGCGCCAGTTCAAGAATCGTTGCCGAGGCGTGTTCCGACGGCTTGATCACGATGGTGTTGCCCGCCGCGAGGGCCGGGGCAAGTTTGATCGCGGTCAGGTACAGCGGGCTGTTCCACGGAATGATTGCGGCGACCACGCCCATGGCTTCGTGCACGGTGTAGGCAAACAGATCTGGCTTGTCCAGCGGCAGGGTGCCGCCTTCGAGCTTGTCCGCCAGGCCTGCGGTGTAGTGGAAGAACTCTGGCAGATAACCAACCTGGCCACGGGTTTCGCGGATCAGCTTGCCGTTGTCGCGGCTTTCCAGCTGCGCCAGTTGTTCTTTGTTTTCGGCGATCAGGTCGCCCAGGCGTCGCAGCAGTTTGCCACGAGCGGTGGCGGTCAAACCGCGCCAGGCCGGGCTGTCGAACGCGGTTTGCGCGGCTTGTACGGCGCGCTCGACATCGGCTTCGTCGGCATCGGGCAATTCGGCCCAAGGTTCGGCCAGCGCCGGGTTGAGGCTTTCGAAGGTCTTGCCGGACAGGGCATCGACCCATTCACCGCCGATGCACATCTGGAAGCGTGCGAGTGTCATGCAACGATCCCCTTGATCTGGTTTTGTTGGGAGTGCGCGGTCTGCAGAAACTCCAGCAACAGCTGGTTGACCAGGCGCGGCGACTCTACCGGCATCATATGCCGTTGCTCGGCGAGCACGGCAACGGTCGCACCGGGAATGCGTTCGGCCAGTTGCCTGGCCATTTCCGGGGTCGAGCCGGGGTCCAGTTCGCCGGTGGCGATCAACGTCGGCACCCGGATGCTGGCCAGGTCGTCGGCGCGGTACATGTCCTGAGTGGCGAACAGTTCATAAGTGGTCAGGTAACCCTGCGGATCATTACCGGCCAGGGTCTGGCGAATCGCGGCGATCTGCGCCGGATTCGCGGCCTGGTATTCACGGCTGAACCAGCGCGACAGCGCCGCTTCGGCATTGGCGTCCGGCCCGTGTTCGGCGGCCTGGCTGGTGCGGGCGATGACTCCGGCGCGCTGTTCGGCGCTGCGGTTGAACACGCTGTTGAGCACCACCAGGCCCTCCAGGCGTTGCGGGTAGTGCAGGGCAAACGCCCGCGCCACCAGCCCGCCCATGGAAAAACCGATCACCGTGGCCTTGGGCAATTGCAGATGGTCGAGCAGCTCCAGCAATTGGTCGGCATAGCCGAGCAGCGGCGTACCGCTTTCCGGGCGTGGGCTGGCGCCATGGCCGAGCATGTCGTAGGCGATGACGCGGTACTTCGTGGCCAGGCCAACGATCTGGCCGCCCCACATTTCTTTGTTCAGGCCCACGCCGTGGATCAAGACCACGGGCTGGCCTTGGCCGGTCGCCAGGTAACTGGTGCCAGCCGGGGTGAGTTCAGCGGTGAGCCGAATCATGGAGCGCTCCTGCAATGCCTTCTTGTTGTCGTTCTGCTGGCCGGTTACTGGGCTTTTTCGGCTGCCAGTTCTTCCAGGTCGATGTAGCGGTTGCCGATGCGCGGGTGCAGGCGGCCGCCGTCGGCGCAACCCAGGACCACGACGATTTCGTCGGCACGGGGTGCATCTTCGATCTGCATTTCCAAAGTGATGTAGTGCGAGCGAAGGCCTTCGTCGTCCTTGTGCATCATCGGGATCTGGATCGAAGTGCCCGGGCCGCCGCGCTTGTTGGTGAAACTCAGGTAACTCTTGGCCTTGACCGCTTCGCGGTAGTGGTTACCGAAGCGCAGGGTGTGGATCACCGCCGAAGCGTGTTCGATTTCGCCATCGGCGCCGACCACCGCAGCCTTGCCGTAGGCCTCGATTTTCTCGGCACCGCCAATGATGCCCACCAGACGCTCGACCATCAGCGCGCCGAGGTCGGAGCAGTTGGCGCGGATCTGCGGTTTCAGGTCTTCGACGAAACCGTTGCCCAGCCAGGGGTTTTTCATCACCACGGCCAGACCGACCATGGTCACGGGCTTATCGGTGGCTTTGCCGCCTTCAATAAAGGTTTCTTCGACATAGCTGACGATCTTGCGGATTTCGAAACTCATGAGCTGCTCCGTAGAGGTTTTGGGTGTCTGTGCGTCTGATGGTATACCATAATACCGGAAGCACAAGTCCCTGAACGGAGTTTCTGGCTGGATGGCAGGTAAAAGTTCGCGCAGTGGGCAGCAGCGGACAAACGGCGGGCACAGGTTCACGCCGGGTGGGGTGGGTAATGTTGTTGAGGAAGGGACGACAGTTATATCTGTGGCGAGGGAGCTTGCTCCCGTTGGGCCGGGCTGGTGCACCAGCGCGTAGCGGCTCAAATAAAGGGACTGCTTCGCAGTCCTACGGGAGCAAGCTCCCTCGCCACGGGGTATCGATTGATCTTTCAGGGGGGCTAGCAGAAAGGGGATGGCATTACCTGATGGTCGTCAGGACTTCGCGTCTTTGGTCCCCAGCACATCACGGATGTTGTCCACCACATTGCTGTCCTTGATCACATCATTGAGCCAACCCTCGAGCGGCATGTTGCCCCATTTGATCGCGCGTTCGATCAGGTAGGGGACGGGGCTCTGGGGTTCGGTCTGCTTGAAGAACTGCGCGATGCCAGCCAGCAGGGTGAACGCTTCGTCGCGGGTTTGCGGAGTGGTGCGCAGCGGCGTGACGGGGATGTCTTGCCGGGTCTGGGTCATTGCGGCACCTGCGGGTTGTGCGCCAGCGCTTTCGGCGACGGTCGGGGTGGGCGCGACAGGGGCCGGGTTCAGTTCGATACCGCGATCCTTTAGCAGTTTCTCGGCCAGTTGCCCGGCGCGGGACAGCACGTCATGGAGCCCGGCAAAACTCGGCGCGTCGTGGCCGAACAGCCTGTCGGCAGTGCTCTGCAGTTGCTGGCAGGCCTTCAGGCTGGCGGCGATTTCGCTGGCTTTCTGGCGCAGGTGATCGGAGTCGGTCAGCACCACCGAACGCTGGAACACCTCGGCGTTGATCTTGCCTTCGTCGAGGGCGGCGCGCATGGCCTGGGGGTTCTGCAACGCCAGGTTTTCGACATGCCGGGATTCGTCATAACGCAGCAGGCCGTACTGTTGGCCCTGGGTGATCGGCAGTCCGCCCACCACATCCGTCAGGGTTGTTTTCATCCACGCCAGGCGGGCAGCGCGTTCATCGACCCCATCCTCGAGGGAAGGGAAGAGGCCGGTCCAGAAATTGTCCAGCAGGCGTTCGGCCAGGGTCAGGCCGAAGGTGATACCGGTGAAATGGTACTTGTGCGCCAGGGCTTCGCTGAGCCAGGCGACGAGCATCAGGTCCTTGCTCTGTCGAGCCAGGCCCTGGGCTGCCAGGGTGAGGGTCAGATCCCAGTCGGATGACTTCAGATCGGTTTGCCAGTCACCCTGGGTCAGGTAATCGGGGTCTGCTCGCCGTGCTTCTTTCACCTGATCGAACAAGGTGGAAAAGCTCAGGTCTTCGCCGCCCCCCTCATTGATGGGCGCGGTCAGTTCGGCCAGCGAAAGGTCGTTGAGATATTCAGACATGGGAAACTCTGATCAGACTAAAAGAACACCGCGCCCGCCGGGCAGGCACGGTGCCGAAAACGAGCCGCGTGCGCGGCCCGTCATTGCAACGGTGTTATGCGAAAACCTTGTTCGCGGTGCGATCCCAGCCACCGGTGACGTTACCGCCGCCCTGGCCATCGGCACGGCTCTGCTGGGTGTAGGTGGTCTTGATGCGGGCGAAGTTGAAGCTGATTTCTTCGATCGGCAGATCGCCAACCGATTTGTCTTCACCGTTCTGGCTGCCACCGGCGACTGCTTTGACCGACGACACCACGACTTCTTCCAGGTTGATGGTCAGGTAGGTGACCTTGTCACCACCGGCACGGTTCACGTTCAACTGGATCTTGGCGATGTGCGTGCCTTTGCAGCAGGCTTCGAACAGCTTGGCGGAAGCCTTGTCCACGGCTTTGCGGATGCTGAAGTCGCTCAACGCAACACGCTCCGACGAAGCACCGCCCGAAGAGCTGGCCGTCGCGGAAGTCGCCTGGGTTGCGCCGTACTCGTAGCCCAGCACTTCGATCCAATCCTTGTGTTTGTCGTCCAGAACTTCACCTGGAATGCCGTCGATCTGGATGTATGCGTCAAATGCCATTTCTATTTTCTCCTTACCTTCATTTAAAGGGATGTCACCTGCAAACAGGTCGCAGCCCTTCGTTTTAACCTCTTCGAAACAATCAACAGAGGTGTCTTATGCCGGCCCGGGCCTCTCGTCGAGATGACCCGGATACCGGTATTTCTTCACAAGGCGCGCATGCTCAGTTGAGTGCCCGCACTTCGATTTCTACTCGCCGGTTAGGCTCAAGGCAGCGGATCAGCAGGGCCCTTGGCTGCTGCATGTCGCACTTGACCAAGGGCTTGTTGCTGCCTTCGCCGACGGCTTCGACCAGCTCGCCGGGTACGCCTTTGCCCACCAGGTAGGTCTTGATGGTTTGTGCCCGCTGTTTGGAAACCTGCAGGTTGCCCTGGGGATCGCCGAGCTGGTCGGCGTGCCCGGCGATAATGATTTTTCCGATGTTCGGGGTGCTGAGCAGCTTGCCGGCGATCGCGCTGAGCTGGCTCTGGCCTTCAGTCTTCAGGCTCTGGAAGTCCGCACGGGCGAAAGCGAACAGGGTGTCCGACTCCAGCGTGATGGTTTCGATCGAGCGCAACGACTGGGTCAGCAGGCTGTTGATGTAGTTTCGCGAGCTGGAGATCAGGAACGCGTTGTCGAGGATCCGCGGCACGTCCGGCTCGTGGATCTGGTCGCTGTAGAAATTGATCTGACGGCTGGCGAACTCATAGTCCGAAGCGGCGACACTGGCATTGCCGACCTGACGGGCAATCGCCGGGTACCAGTAATCCGGGATTTTCGCTTTCAGGAACGCCGGGTCGGCCTTTTCCCGTTGTGCACGGGACAACATGACGTAGGTGTCCAGCGTTGCCTTGCCGAAACCGGCGATGGATTGCGCCCGGTTGTCATTGGGCAGGGCCTTGGGTTCGACGCTGTCCACGCCGGTCACGGGCATCAACTCTTTGGCGTTGCGCTGATAGACCTTGAGCGTGGTCAGCAAATACAACGAGCGGGTCAGGTTGTCGGCCGTGGGCTTGAGCATCACGCTTTCCAGGCGGTCGAAGTAGCGGCTGCGCACCAGTGGTTCTACCTTGTGGCCTTGATAGAGCCCCAGGCGCATGCGCAGCGGCACACCTTCGTCGTGATGCTGCGCGTAGTAGTGCGCGGTCCAGAAGCGCAGGCGATCGAGGGTTTGCCAATCGGTGTACTGAGCGGGTACAGAACGGTTGTCGATGCCAGCCTGGGTCAGTTCTGCCGAGAGGCTTTGCAAGGTGTTTTTGTTGTTGACGTATGACCAGCCCAACAGGCTGCACAGCAGCACAGCGACCAGTGCGGCACCGCCGATCCAGGTCGCCCGGCGCCGACGCTCGCGGTGGTTGGTGGTGTACAGCGCCACCAGATGCTGGTCGGGAATGATGACCTTGCGGAACAGACTGTTGATGAACAACGGGCGCGGCTGCGCGTGACCGTTGGCGATCTCCCGATCACCTTCCAGGGAAAAGCGCTCCGTCACTTGCCGTGCGTGTCCGCCCAGTTCCGGCTGGTCTGCGTCCAGTGCACTGGTGAAATAGAAGCCGCGCAGCAGTTCCGCACTTTGATAAGGGTTGGCGCGCAACAGGGCATCGACGAACAGCTGAAGCCGTGGCTTGAGGGCTGCCAGTTCCAGCGGAAACCGATACACCGCCGAATCCTGCCGGGTGATCTGGATGTCTTGAGTGACCAACTGCTGGCTCGCCACCTGGTGCCAATAGCTGACCAGCTCGTCCATCGCGACGCCGAAACGCTGCCCCCAGTCGGCCTGCTCATAGCCCTTGTGGGAGAAAGTCTTGCCCATGACTTCGCCGCGTGCGGTTTCATCGAGTTGGCGATAGAAGGGCGCAAAACCCGGCACCAGGTCGCACTTGGTGAACACCAGGTACACCGGCAGGCGCACTTCCAGCAGGGCATGGGTTTCCTGGATGCGTTCGCGCAGGCGCTTGGCGATGCGCTCCTGATCTTCGAGCGAGGCTTGCAGGATGTCGTGGATGCTGACGGTGACGATCAGGCCATTGAGCGGCCGGCGCTGGCGATGCTGGCGCAGCAGTTGCAGGAACGCGCGCCATTTGCCGGCCTCTTCCTGGTTGTTCATGTAGCGGCCGGCGGTGTCCAGCAGCACGGCTTCGGAGCTGAAGAACCAGTCGCAATTGCGGGTGCCACCCAGACCGGCGACTCGCACGCCCTCACGCTCGGCGTAAGGGAAGTTGAGGCCCGACTGGTAGAGCATGGTGCTTTTGCCCGCTGCTGGCTGACCGACCACCAGGTACCAGGGCAGGGCATACAGCGCATCCTTGGGGTTGCTGCCCCGTGGCTTGTTGCTGTGCAAGCGCTCGATACTCTGCAACAGACGCTCGCGCAACAGGCTGACTTCTTCGCGATCCGCCGGGCTCGCGTTCAACACCGCCTGATCGGCATCCTCGCGCAGCAGGCCTTCGAGATTGTGATGCCGGGACACGCCCCGATAGAGCAGCAGCACATAACCGGCGGACAGCACCAGGAACACACCGATGCCGGTCAGCAGGCTGTTGAGCGAACTGAAATCAAATGCACGCCCGAGGCCCCACACCACGAAGATCGTGAGGAAAAAGCACACCCCCAGGATGTAGGGTTGATAGCGCAAGAAGTAATACTTGATCTTGTTCATACAGGCTTCGAATCCAGGGCATCGACAAAACGGTCGATAACGTCACCCAGAGGGCGGTCGATTTCGGGAAAGGCGTGTGTGCGGTGGTGCTCGTCAAAGGCATCGAAGGACGCCAGTACGTCGTAGCTCTGCGAACGGTCACTGATGCCTGTCAGCACGCGGTAGGCGTCGCTGGTCTGGCGCGATGCAAAACAGATCAGCCGGGGACGCATGAAGTCGTCCGCCAGCAGGCTGATCTGCGGCACGGCGCGTTCCGGGGTCATTTGTGTCAGCCAGGTGACCCACAGATCGGCGGTCGGATTTTTCAAGCCCCGTTCCGCCGGCAAGGGCAGGGCGATGCCGATGGGCGTCGCATGAGCCAGGTGCCGCCTGAGGGCTTGAAGCCGGGTCAACACGGCGTTGGTGACGAATTCCGGGTAGGCGCCTTCGAGCGCGGTGCTGATATCGCGCAGGTTGAAGTTCACCAGGAACTTGTCATGCACGCGCCGGAACAACTCGAAGTCCTGGCCTTGCAACGGGCGCAGGGCCTTGATGCGGTCGAACAGCACCGAGGTGCTTTCGCCCTGGACGGCCAAGTGCAGCAACGGCCTGATCTGCCCGCTGAACAATTCGCCGAGGGTGAACGGATTGACCAGAGGCTCGGCTTCGCTGGCCTTGAGGGTCTGGAAAATGAAAAACGGATAGCGCCGTCCACTCGAATCCCTCGAGCTGATCAGCCCGCCCAGCAACCAGTTGCCGCTGCGTGCGCGGTAGCTGAAAAAGCACAGCGGCAACCCGTCGAACAGCTCGCGCCAGTCTTCGCGATGCTGCAGGGCGGCCAGCGCGCCTTGCAGCCAGCTATCGAACTCGCAGACGTCGTCGCCCGCACCTTGCAGGCTGACGAAGTCCGGGCTCGCGGGCACCTTGCCGAAACAACCGATCATTGGGCGGTTCCCGGGCTCAAGGTTCGGCGGCTCACAGCGCTTGACCTTCTTTGGCGTTGAGCGCGCTCAATGCCTTGACGTTGGCCAGGTCCGTCAGCTTGACGCCGCCGTAGTTGCGCACGGCGAGGCTGACCGGACCACTGCTGGTGTTCCAGCTGAAGCGTTGCTGGATACCGTCCAGATCGTTGACCCGCGCGCTGTCGTTCATCCGCAGCAGGCCCCAACGGCCCGGGTAGTCGAACACCGTGATGCGTTCGCCGGAAAGGGTGACCACATCCAGGCGAGCACCCGGCGTGGTGGTCGTGCCCGGCCACGAGAAGCGGCTCCAGCTGGTCTTGCCGTTGCGGTAGTGCTGCACCTGGCCGTCGAGGGTGAAGATGATGTCGGTCAGGTTGGCGGAAGGTTCGAGCATGATCTCGAAGCCGTTGTCGCGGTCAGACAGGCTGGCGATCACCTGGCCCAACGAGCTGGCCTTGTCGATGCTGTTGACCATGTTCGGGTTGACCAGCGGCGTTGCCTTGCTGTTGCTGCTCATCCCCAGGCCTTCGCCACCGGACAGATTGCCGATTTCGTTGCGCTTGAAGTTCGGCAGCAGCCCGGATTCGGGGTCGACGAAACGCTGCAGATCCTTGACCGACGCTTCGTTGCGGCTGCCGGGCGCAATCGGGTAACGGTGCGCCATGACCTGTTCCCACGGCTTGGCAATCTGCTGTGCCCAGGCTTTGGCAATCTGCTGGCCAGCCGGGTCGCGCAGGGTTTCCCAGGCAAACTGGATCGGTGAGCTGAACAGGCCTTGCAACGAAGTGGACAGACCGCCCTGGCTGGTGTCGACGGTGGTCTCGACATAGTTGCGCACACTGGTCACTTCACTTGGCAGCCCTTCGAGGGTTTCGCTGATTAGCTGCTTGCTGCTTTTGCCAACGTCCTGGGAGCGCTGGATATTGTTCATCCGCACCTTGAGTTTGCGCAGGGCCGCGAGGTAACGGTCCATGATCGTGCTGTCGGCGCCTTCGGCGTTTTGCACCGCAAACACCCGCGACACTGGCTCGAAGCGCTTGGCCAGGCTGCCGTCGTCGACCGCTGGCAAAGGTGAAGTCAACGTGCTTGGCGATGCATTTTTCCCGTCGAAAATCCCGGTGACGCTGCTCCAGAATCCGTCATCGGGCTTGATGCCCGCTGGCAGGGTTTCGCGAGGGGCAGGGACATCCCATTGGGTGTTGTCGTTGACCGCCGCCAGGAGGATTTTCACCGGCGAGTTCTGCACGTCGCTGAGCAGCGACAGTTGCTGGGTCGCATTGGCCATGTCGGTGAAATGGCGAATACCGACGCTGTCGATGAGGGTGTACCAGGCTTGCGTGTAGTCGCGCTTGTAGCGCGTCATGAATTCACGGATGAAGTTGGCCTTCTGCACGATGCTGTCGGCGCCTTCGCCGTCGAGCACCCAGTCCGATTCGTTTTGCAGGTTGCCCGACACCAGTTTGATCAGCTCTGGCTTGACGAATTGCTCCCAGCCCTGGCGGGTGAAAATCGCCGGAACCGCTTCGGTGCCGTACAGCAACTGGCGGCCGGGCATTGGCACCAGGTCGCTCAAGCCAACGGCCGGGAACTGACGGCCGGATTCGAGTTGCAGGCGCAGGTATTCACGGTCGACCAGCGAGCTGGAAATCATGAAGGACTTGAGGCTGTTGCGGGTTTCGCTGATGAGCTGCTCGTTGCGCGACAAGGTCGGTGCCTGGCCATTCTTGAGCAATTGCACATAGACCGGCGAGTTGTCCTGAATCACCGCCGTGCTGACAGGATTGTCGGCACTGGCGGTGTTCGCCCAGGCCACCGGCAATGCAGCGCCGACGAATTCAGGGTCTGGATGGGTGCCCGGTTGCGTGAGCATCAGGTAGAGCTTCAGCGCGTTGTAGGACTCGATGATGGACGCGACTTGCCGCTCATCCAGCCGGCCGAGCATTTCCTCGGACAGCGAAAGCCCACCGGTGGTCGCCGACAAATCAGCGGCATCGCTCGCGGTGGCAGGGTTGCGCAGTGCCGTCAGCGCGTCCCCCCGTGCCTTGTTGGCGGCACCCTTGGCGGCACCGGTCAGGCGGCTGGCAACATCACCGCCACTGCGCGGCAGGTTATTCAAGCGCACCGGCAGTTTCTGGCCCTGCACGCGGGCCTTGAGCGAGTCGGCTTTGTTTGACGCAGGCACAAAGCTGTTCTGCGCATCCATGGTCTTGGCGAACTCATTGAAGGCGCGCATCTGCAATTGCAGTTGCAAGGTGACCGGTTCCAGCGCCTGGGTACGCAGTTGCTGCAAGTAGGCGGCCTGCGCGACGCGGTAGATGTCATCACCACGATAAAGGCCTGCGCCAAGTTGCAGCGGCACGCCTTTGGCACGGTGCTTCTCGATGGCCGAGAGTTGCTCGCGCAGCAGTTCCAGGCCTTGGCCCGAAGCGAGCAACCCGGCACGCTCCGGGGACTGTTGCAGCTCGGTCAGTTGCCCGCGCAATGTGGCCAGCCATTGGCGGTTGTTCTGGAACGACAGGCCTTGCCAGCCAATGAACGCAACCCCGGCCAGTACCGCCAGGCCCAGCAGGGCAGGGCTGGCGGAGGTGTTCTTGCCCAGGCGCGACTGATAGAGGGTCAGGTCACGGTCGGGGAAGATCACCCGACGGAACGTATCGGTGATGAAGTAGCTGCGGTCGCTGATTTTCTTGCCGCTGCTTGGCTGCGGTTGCTCATGTTCCGCTTGCAATGCAAACGACTCGGCCAGGTCGTCTTCATACACCTGGCTCAACTGCTGGTCGGTCTGCAAGGCGCTGGTGAAATACAGCCCGCGCAGCAACAGTGGCGCACCGCTGCGACCGGTCTCGGCGAAGTGCTGGAGAAACTGCTCCAGCACCCCCGACAGCTCGGCGAAATAGTTCGGGAAGTTCAGCAGGGCGCTGTTGGCATCGGCGCCCAAGGCAATCATCTGGGCGTCGACGTGACGGCGAATATGGCCGTGCAGGTTGGCCAGCTTGGCATCCAGCACCGGGCGCAAGCCCTGGTTGCGGATCTCGGACAAGCCGAAGGTCATGCCCAGCGGTTGCTGGCGCTCGTTCAGGTCCAGGCCTTCAAATGCCTGGCTGAAGCCCGGCAGTTGATCGGTCTTGCTCAGCATCAGGTAGATCGGCGGACTGGCGTCCAGGCAATCGTTGTATTCCTCGATGCGCGACACCAGTTGGGCGGCCAGTTCGTTGCGCTCGGCGGCGCTGCACGCCAGCAGTTCCGGCAGGCTCACCACCAACACCAGACCGTTGACCGCGGCCTTGCTGCGCTGCTTTTTCAGCATGCGCAGGAAGGCGGCGAATTCGCTGGCCGACGGGTCGTCCCGCAGGTAGCGACCGGCCGTGTCGATCATCACGGCCTCGGGGCTGAAATACCAATCGCAATGCTGGGTGCCGCTTTCGGTGTCATTGGCGCTGCTGGCAATGCTTGCGGACAGGCCCGAACGGGTCAGCAACGAGGTCTTGCCCGCTGCCGACATGCCGATGACCAGGTACCACGGCAAATCGTAAAGCGCCGACGAACCGCCGCCACCGGCCGAACGGTCGGCGCGCAGCATGGCGATGGCATGCTTGAGGCGTTCGCGCAGCACTTGCTGATCGCGGAATTCACCAGTGGATTTGAGCGAACGATCGACTTCGATCTGCACCAGGTTTTCAAGGTTGTGCTCGGCGCGGATGCGCTTGTACTGACGCAGCACAATGATCAGCAGGTAGAAGGCGCTGACGATCGCCATTGCCTCCAGCGCATAACCGCGCAGCCAGCTCACGTGCGGGGCCACGAACCAGCAGACCGCCAGGCTCGCCAGCCACAGGACGGGAACGAGGAACCAAAAACTTTTCAACGAGCGCAATAATGTCTTCATGTCTTCCTGACTCGATTACCTGACCTGTTTTCAGGCACTGAACAGCTGGCTGATTTGTTCGGACAATGCGGCCAGGTCTTTGCCCAGCAACCAGTCCAGCGTCAGGTAGACACCCGCGCAGACCAGCGCAATCAGCGCCAGGTAGAGCCAGAGGGGCACCTCATGGCGCAGCATCTGCGAGACCTGGTCGGGCAACGCCCAGTCAGGCGAGAGGGCCTTGGGGGTCTTGCGAAAGCGCGCGATGTCCTGGCCCAGGGTATTGGCCAGGTAGCGCAGCTGGTCCTTTTGCCCGAGGCTGAACTTGCCTTCGAAACCCAGGGCCAGGCACAGGTGGTAAACCTCGAGCACGTCGAGGTTCTGTTTGACGTCGCCACGCAGTGCATCGATTTTTTCGAAGAAACCTTCGCCGGCCAGGTGCACGCCGAAATAGCGGAACTGCAGCGGCTGCAATTCAAAGTGCCGGCGCAACTCGTTGTCCCCGGAGCGCAACACGCTTTCATCGAGGAAGGCACACAGGGCGTACTGGGTGTCTTTCACCTGTTCAACGCTGTAGTTGGCGCCACGGGCATCGCGTTCCAGCGCCTTGAAGAAGGTGTCGACGCTCGCCTCGAAGGCGCTGACCGAAGTCACCTGGCGACCCTTGCGCACGATCAGCGCCATGCTGATGAAATCCTGCACCAGATCTTTGAGGGTCGGTTTTTCACGGGCGGCCGCAACGGCGCCTTGCAGTACGGCTTCGGTCATTTGAGTACCGCCATCAGTTCAAGCTTGAGGTTGGTGAACGCGCTGGGCGCATAGAAAGAGATGGCCTGGGCACTCATCATTCGCTCGTACACCCGGCCATGGGGTTCGATGGAGAAGTAGTGATTGTCCAGTCGCACCGGAATCGCATTGGGCAGGCGTGTCGAGTGATTGAGGGTGACCCCCGGCATGGCGCTGTTGACCACCACTTCGATGTCTTCCGGCGAGCCGACCTTGAACGCTCGCGGCACCAGTTCCAGCAGGCTCGCCCCCGGCATGTCGGCGTGCACGGAGATGTAGAAGTCCGCCTCCGCCAGTCGTGGGTCGTGCAACTGCCCTTGCCAGTACGAGGGTTTGGTCTGGGTCAGGTTGATCACCACACACTGGTTCGGCACCACGTTGTCGAGCAGCACGCGAATCATTTCGTCGAGCTTGACCAGCGAGGCCGCCGGGTCGTGGTGGTCGTACTCGGGGATGTCGTTGAGCTGGGTGTCCAGCGAGAACGTCAGCAAGCCGCCGGCGAGTTCGGCCAGGAACAGATACAAGCGCTCGGGGTGCAGGCGTGGATGCGCAAGCAGGTGGGCCAGGGCCGGGTGGGCACGGTTCACCGTGTTCAACAGCCAGAACAGGGTCACGTCGCTGGAGCCGAACTCGGCGATCTGGTCCGCGCGCTCGCGACGACGGCCCGACAGCGCCTTGCTCTTGGATTGCAGGGCGCCGAGCAAACGCTTGCCCAGTCCGATCAGGGTGTCGTGGGTGCCCAGGTGCAGCGTCGGGTGCACAAAATGCCCGTCGAGGTTGAAGCCACCGATGTTGTTGCGCGACAGCCGGGCAATCGGGCACCAGGTGTAGCCATCGAGGTTGTCGCCGTCGATCAGCATCACCACGTTCAGGCGCAGGCTGGTGATTTCGTTTTCCAGGTCGCCTTCGTTGAGGTCCGGCAAGGTGTCGAACTGCTTGCGAAAGCGTCGCCCGGTCTTTTGTTCCTGGCCGTCTTCGACGTAATTCAGGCCGAAGGGCTCCGGCAGCTTCAGCGCGGCGTAGACCTTCAGGTCGTTACCCTTGAGCAAATCCTTCAAGTCACGAGCCGCCGGCAGCGGGTCGTGCTGCGGTGCGTCGAACAGGCTGCCGTCGGGGAACACCAGCTTCAGCCGCTTGAGTTGCAGGGAGCCGGTGGCGAGGGCTTCCTCGTCCACTTCCAGCAACTGCACGCCCCAGTGAAAAGGCGTGTTGCGCAGGGTCGCCTGCGCCAGCTGATGCTGGTGGAACTCATCCTGATACTGGAAATGTTGTGGCAAAAGGAACATGCCTTCGGACCACATCACCCGGCTTTGCTTACTCATTGAGCGCCTTCCAATAATGAATTCAATTTCGAGTCCACGGCTTTTTGCGCAGAGCCAACGGCTTTGTCCTGGACCTTTTGCACCACGGCGTCCTGAACACGTTCGGTCAGTGTCGGTTCGGCAGACGGGTCGGGCTGGGCGGTGGCCTTGGCCAGTTGCTCCTGGGTCTTGGGTTTGTCCAGGACATCGACACCGCTGACGGCGGACACGGTGTTGTTGTCCACCAGCACCCGCAGACCGTCGGAGGAGAACCAGATGCCGTCCTTGCGCAGGGAGTTGGCATCAAACGCGACCTTCCAGTGGCTGTTCTCGTCGGTGCGGAAAAAAGCCGCGACACCGACATAGCCCGCCGCCTTGTTCAGCGGCCACTTGTCGACTTGCCCCATGCCCGGCAACAGGGTGATTTCGCGGTTTTCGATCAGCGTATTACCGAGAGCCTTTTGCGGGTCGTCCCACAGCGAGTCGGCATCCACCGAGGCAAAGCGCTCCAGCGATGTCAGCTGGTACACGCGCAGCACCACCGAAAGCGGTTTGCCGGACGCGTCGGGATTGAGCTGGTTACCGCCGTCGGACGTCAGGATGACTTTCTCGTTGTCGTCGAACAGCATGTCGCCGGCCCACGTGTCGTCCACGCGCTTGCCGACCCGGTCGGTGACGCCACAGGCGCTCAGTACCGCCATCATCGCCACCGCCGTCAGGCATTTGGCCAATGCCGTTTTCGCGGGACGCTTCCCTGAATATCTCTTGTCCATGACCACTACCTGTAAATGCCCGATCAGTTCAGGCGATAGGCGAAATCGCCGTCGCTGCCCAACTCGATGTTCAAACTCTGAATCGGTTTGTCCTGCGCCATGCGCTCCAGCACCCGTTGCGCCAGTTCCGGCATCAGGGTCTTGGACAGAATGTTGTCGATGTTGCGGGCGCCGCTGTCGACTTCCGTGCAGCGCGAGGCAATGGCCTTGACCAGCGCCTCGTCATAGCTCAGGACAGCCTGATGATTACGCTCGAAGCGCTGGCGAATGCGCGCAAGCTTGAGTGCGACGATGCGCTCCAGAATCGCGTCCTTGACCGGGTAGTAGGGGACGATGGTCAGGCGGCCGAGGAAGGCCGGCTTGAACACCTGGTTCAATTCGTCACGCAGCCCTTCGACGATATCTTCCGGCGTCGGTTGCGGCTGGGCATTGAGGCACCACTGCATGATGCGGTCGGTGCCGGTGTTGGACGTGAGGATGATCACGGTGTTGCGGAAGTTGATCTCGCGACCTTCGCCGTCATCCAGCACGCCTTTGTCGAACACCTGGAAAAACAGTTCGAGCACGTCCGGGTGGGCCTTTTCCACTTCATCGAGCAGTACCACGCTGTAAGGCTTGCGCCGCACGGCTTCGGTCAGCACGCCGCCCTCGCCATAGCCGACATAACCCGGAGGCGAACCCTTGAGACTGGAGACGGTGTGGGCTTCCTGGTACTCGGACATGTTGATGGTGATGACGTTACGCTCGCCGCCGTACAGGGTGTCGGCCAGCGCCAGTGCGGTTTCGGTCTTGCCGACGCCGCTCGGGCCGAGCAACAGGAACACGCCGATCGGTTTGTTCGGGTCTTCCATGCGCGCGCGGGAAATCTTGATGCGCTTGCCGATTTCCTGCAGTGCGTGGTCCTGGCCGAGCACCCGTTCGCCCAGCAATGCCGGCAGGCGCTGCACGGTGTCGATTTCGTCGCGCAGCATCTTGCCCAGCGGGATGCCGGTCCAGCCGGAGATCACTTCACCGATGGTGCCGCCATCCACCAGGGCATGCACCAGCGGTTGCTCACCCTGGACGCTGGCCAGTTCGGCGCGCACCGCGGCAATCTCCTGGGTATCCGGTGCCTGATTTTCCGGATGGCTGAGGGCGCCGAGTTTTTCCACCAGTTGCAGCTCGCGTTGCCATTGCTGTTCGAGGGCATCGCGGGCCTGCTGTTCGCTCAGCAGTTCGGTGTTGAGGGCGGTCAGGCGGCGGGCATGGTCGCTGCCTTTGGCGGCTTCCTGTTGCAGTACCGAGATCTCCGCCTGCAGATTGTCGATCTGGCGCTTGCAGTCTTCCAGCGGCCCCGGCTGTGCCGATTGCCCCAGGGCGACCCGGGCGCAAGCGGTGTCCAGCACACTGACGGCTTTGTCCGGCAGTTGGCGCCCGGTGATGTAGCGATTGGACAGGCGCACGGCCTGCACCAGCGCTTCGTCCATCACCGTGACTTTGTGATGTTCCTGCATCTTGGCCAGCAGGCCGCGCAGCATGTGGATCGCCTTGTCTTCGTCCGGCTCTTCGACCTTCACCACCTGGAAGCGACGGGCGAGGGCGGCATCTTTCTCGAAGTACTTCTTGTACTCGGCCCAGGTGGTCGCCGCGATGGTGCGCAATTCGCCGCGAGCCAGGGCTGGCTTGAGCAGGTTGGCGGCATCGTTCTGCCCGGCCTGGCCGCCCGAACCGATCAGGGTGTGCGCTTCGTCGATGAACAGAATGATCGGGTGCAGGCTGCGCTTGGTTTCTTCGATGACTGACTTGAGGCGGTTTTCGAATTCGCCTTTCACCCCGGCACCGGCTTGCAACAAGCCCAGGTCCAGGGTATGGATGGCGACACCTTTGAGCACCGACGGCACGTCACCCTGGATGATGCGCAGGGCCAGGCCTTCGACCACGGCGGTTTTGCCGACGCCAGCCTCACCGGTGAGGATCGGGTTGTTCTGGCGGCGGCGGGTGAGGATGTCGACCATCTGCCGCACCTCGAACTCGCGACCCAGTACCGGATCGATCCGGCCTTCGCGAGCGCTTTGCGTGAGGTTGATGGTGTACTGATCGAGGGCCGGTGTCTTGCCGTTGCCTTTGACCGGGCTGGTGTTGGCGGCTTCTGCAGTGCCCAGCGGTTTGGCCAGGGCCGATTCGGCGCTGCCTTCCACCAAGGCGTTGAGGTTCACGCGCAAATCGTCGGCGTTGATCTTCTCCAGCTCGGCCGCCCCCGCGATCACCACCCGGCGCAGTTCGTCGTCATCGAGCAAAGCCTGCAACAGATGACCGGTGCGGATCTGTGCCTGGCCGAACTCGATGGAGGCCAGGACCCACGCCTGTTCGATCATGCGGGTCAGGTGCGGCGACAGTGCCGGGGTGCGCGTATTGCCCTTCTTGAACGTCCCCAGTGCCGTCACCAACTGCGCCTGCAAGCGCTCAGGCACCACGTCGTAATGACGCAGGATGGCCGGCAGGTCGTTGTCGTGGCCGTCGAGCAATTGCAACAACAGGTGCTCGATTTCGACATCGTAGTGGTGTTCCGACAGACACAGTGCCGCGGCGCTTTCGGTGGCGGTACGGCTGGTGTCGTTGAGCTTGGCGAACAGGGACTTCAGGTTCACAGGGAGATCCCATCAAAAGGAATGTGGAAGAGCGCGCAACGGGAGGGTTCCACGTCGACGCCTGGTCGTTTGAGCCAGCCGAGCCGGCCCAGCGAAAGATTGCCCTGGCGACCCAGGCGGGCGACGGGTACGGACTGCGGTTTGAGCTTTGGCGCCAACTGGAAATCGAGTTCCGCGCCCACATAGAAACGCACCAGTTCCACCAGCTTCCGGTAGTCCTCGGTGCCTGGCTGGAAGCGTTGATAGTCGGCCAGTTCCAGCGGGCCCATCTCGATGCGCACGCACGACTGATAGTCCCAGACCCGATTGCCGGCGACGGCGCTTTGCCCGAGCACGGCGTTCTTGCGCCCCAGTTGCGTGCATTGGCTGGCGTCGAGTTTCAGCCAGCGACCGGCAAACGGCTTGACCTTGAATGGCAGCGAAAAATAGAAAGCCAGCATCACTTCCAGGTTCAACGCGTTGCGTGGCTTCTGGGCGAACAGGCCGGAGAAATAGCTGAACAATTCACGGCGCAGGGGTGAGCCTTGTTTGTCGAATTTCTGCTTCTGCGCTTCGGGGCCGAAACCCACCAGGTTGAGCAGGTAGCGGTCGAAATCCGAGGTGCCGTTGCGTTCGTACTCGATGTAGAACTTGTACTTTTGCCAGGCCTCATAGAACAGCGTGGTCATGCGGTGCGAAAAAATGTCGAGGAACGCATGGGCCGCGTCATCCCGGTACTGGATGTGCCGCTCAATCAATAGCTCGGTGTACGGACGCGGCAACACGCCCGACGGCCCGACCAGCCCCATGAAGGTGACTTGCATCTCGGACAGCGGCAGGCCGGCCACGGACACCTTGCCTTCACGCTCGAATTGCAAATCGCTGACTTCACTGGCCGGGAAGTTGAGCGACAGCTGCGAGCGAAAACGCAAAGGGTCTTCGTGCGGTCGGGTTTGCAGGTCCATGCGCCCGGTTCTGCTGTAATGCAGGCGAAGCAAGCGCACCAACTGGAAAAACTCGAATCGGTGCGGCTCAGCCCGTGCCTGGTCGATCAGACCAGGGGTTGATCGCCGGTTCGCGGTGGCCATTGGACGACTCTCTTTTCGCGCTGCAAGGTGCGAAGGGTTAATTGGGTAAAGCTGTTCATCGAGCAGTACTGACCAAAGAAGTGATCGAGCACCATGCCGAACAAAAACACACCGCTGCCGGTGTACTGGCTTTCATCGAAATTAAGGGTGATGCCGACGCCGCGCACGAAGTTCGGCCGCGGGTGGCCGATGCGCGCGACCACAGGTTCGCTGCTGACCGAGACGATGCCGTTGATCTGTTTGCGGATCGCCGACACGTTGCGGTAGTTGTAGAGCGACAACAGCTCCAGCAGCACCTCGCGACCGCGGGACACCAGCGACATGTGGTTCAGCGACAGGTGCGAAATCAGCCGCCAGATCACCCCGTTGCCCAAGGGCACGCGCGCGGTGGCGGTGGGCTTGCGCAGGCAGCGGATGTCCTTGATCACCGAGTTACCGGGGATATTGAAATCGCCGCGCTCGCCGCCGAACGGCAACATCAGGGGCAGGTCACGGTTGCTGCAGGTCAGGCGGATGCTCAACGCATCGTTGTTGGCCTCCATCAACCCCAGCTCGCGATCCACCACCCGGATAAACACGTTCGAGCCATCGCGCTGGCCGCTCTGTACCGCTCGGCGCCGGGCAATCCAGAAGCTTTGGCCCGGGCCCTGATCGCCACGGGGTTCGAAAAACGGATGGCAGGTGCCGACCTGATCGATGCCGCCGACCTTGCGCACGCGCCGCACGCGATCGATGGACACCACTTCGGCCGAGCCTTGCAGGCGCACATCCGGCGTCACTGCGTATTCGTGCTGGGCGTGGGTCAACTTGATCGGCTCGGCCTGCTGGCGGAACAGGTTGATGATCGGCGTGCAATTGAGCTTGAAGTTATTGCGCCCGATGTTTTGCGTCAGGCGCGCCAGGCGGTCGCTCAGGTCGTAGTCGGAAAAGTAGAAATTGACCTCGACTTTCTCGACGTCCTTGCCCGCCAGAATCCGCGCAAAACCCGACAGGTCGAAGAACATGAATTTGTCGGGGAAGGTGAAGTATTCGTGCAGCAGGCGGTAGCCGAGGAACGAGCGCTCGGAGTAGTCCACCAGGCCTTCGTCCAGACCGTAACCGACGGCTTTCAACGCGTTGGCCGGCAAGACGACCTCGCGGGTGCGCCCCTGATCTTCGAAGCTCAGCGTGGCCTTGGCCAGGTTGTTGAACAGCAGTTCGTACAGTTGCAGCATCAACGTGCTTTCGCCGTCGAGGAAGAACCGCAGGCTGTCCAGTTCCAGCTTGCCGAACAACACGTCGGAGGTCGCCACCAGGCCGATGCGCAGGCGCGCGACCAGGTCAGCGCTGTGGCCGTTGAACGCCGAGCGTTCCATCTCGATAAACGATGCCTGTTGCACCGACACCGGCCACAGCTCGACCGGGTAGCAGGTGCGGAATTTACACACCACGCCATCGATCGGGTTGGCGCTGAGTTCGGTATGCCGGGGCACACGGAAGGCTTCGGTGACTTTTTCCTGCTTGCCCAGATTGAATTCGACGATCGACATCGACGGGGTAGGGCGCAGGTAATGCGGGTACAGCACCTCGAGAAACGACTCGACGATTTCCGGCAGCTCGTCGTCGAGTTTTTTGTGCACCCGCGCCGACAGGAACGAGAAGGCCTCGATCAAGCGCTCGGTATGCGGGTCTTCGCAGTTATCGCCCTCGATGAGCAACCGCGAAGCGATTTTCGGGTACTGGCTCGCGAACTCCTGGCCCAAAAAGCGCAGGTGCGACAGTTCCTTTTCGTAATAGGGCAGCAGATCGTCGAGCATCAGTTGAGGTTCTGCACTTTGTATTCCTGGGTGTTGACCTGCAGCACCGCGTCGAAGGACACCTGGCGGGTGACGTCTTGCAGGCGCAGGACCGCGTCCACGCGAAAGGTCAGCATGCGTTGGCCGGTCTGTTGGGCGAGCAGTTGCACTTTGACGCTGCGAAAGCGCCGGTCGCCGACCGTGATCGCTTTCTCCAGTTGCCGCTGGATCAACAGGCGATCCTTCGGATCAAGCACGCTGCGGCTGGTGAAATCCGGCATGCCGTAGTCGAGGATGCTGCCGCTCAGGTTGACGAAACCGTCCAGCTCGTTGGCGACCAGGGACTGGCGGGTGTTGACCAGGATTTCCAGGTCGCGAACGATGCTGGCCTTGTAATCGGCCAGCGAACACAAGCGCTGCGATGACGCTTCGATGGACTGATGCGGACGATCGTCCAGCAATCGGTCCAGCAGTGATGGCAACAGCTTGTGTTGACTGGTCATGGTGCCTCCCTGGCAATGTGCCCGATCAGCCGCGGGTCGATTGCGGCAATTCAGCGACCAGGCGCAACGAAGCGGTCAGCTCGTCCAGTTGGTAGTGCGGGCGCAGGTAGGTCACGGCCTTGTACACCCCCGGCTTGCCCGGCACCTCGAACACCTCGGCGCGGGCTTCGCGCAACGGGAACTTGGCCTTGGCTTCCTGGCTCGCGGTGTCGTCCAGCAGCACGTAGCTCGACAGCCACTTGTTGAGGAACAGCTCGACGTCCTTGCGCGAGGCGAAGCTGCCGATCTTGTCGCGCATGATCGCCTTCATGTAGTGGGCGATGCGCGAGGTGGCGAAGATGTACTGCAACTGCGCGGAAAGCCGGGCGTTGGCATTGGCGATGTCGGTGTTGTATTGCTTCTGCTTCTGCGCCGACTGGGTGCCGAAGAACGCGGCGTAGTCGGTGCCTTTGCAGTGCACCAGCGGAATGAAACCGAGGTCCGACAGCTCTTTTTCACGGCGGTCGGTGATGGCGATTTCGGTCGGGCACTTGAGGGCGATTTCACCGTCATCGGTCTTGAACGTGTGGGTCGGCAGACCTTCCACCAGGCCACCACCCTCGACACCACGGATCGCCACGCACCAGCCGTAACGGGAAAACGCATCGGTGACCCGGGTGCCCAGCGCGTAGGCGGCGTTCATCCACAGGTATTTGTTGTGGTCGCGGCCATCGACGCTTTCGACGAAGTTGAATTCCTCGACCGGCGTGGTATCCGGGCCGTAAGGCAGGCGACCGAGCACGTGGGGCAGGGTCAGGCCGACATAACGGGAGTCTTCGGAGGCGCGGAACGACTTCCACTTGGCGTATTCGACGGTGTCGAAAATCTTCGCCAGGTCCCGTGGTCCGGACATGTCGGTGAACGAATCCCAGCCGAACAGCTCAGGCGAGGCCGCCGAGATGAACGGTGCGTGGGCGGCCGCGGCGACGTGGGAAATCTCTTCGAGCAGGTACATGTCTTCCGGGCTGCGGTTGAACTCGTAGTCACCCAACAGCATGCCGAACGGTGCACCGCCGAAGGTGCCGTATTCTTCTTCGTAGATCTTCTTGAACAGCGCGCTCTGGTCGAATTCGGAAGCGGCCTTGAGGTCACGCACCAGGTCTTTCTTCGACGCATTGAGCAGGTGGATCTTCAGCGTGGTACTGGTTTCGGTCTGGTCGACCTGATACTTCAGGCCGCGCCAGGACGCTTCCAGCTGCTGGAACTCACTGGCGTGCATGATCTCGTTCATCTGCTCGGAGAGCATCGCGTCGATCTCGGCGATGCGCGCATCGAGCACGGCGATCAGGTCCTTGCTCGGCGTCATTTCGCCTTCCAGGATCTGGTTGACCAATTCACCGATCAGGTCGCGGGTGCGGGTGCGCTCGGTCTCGGAGCGGGCCACGCGGCTTTGCGAAATGATGCTGTCGAGCAACGAGGATTGCGCGGTGAAGCTATCCACTTCAACCAGCGTGCTGTCCTGTTGAGTCACGGTTTGCTTGTCGTTCATCGTCAGGCTCCTACGCTTTGCCGTCGGTGGCTGGAACGGCGGCTTCACGGCCGAATTCCTTGCCCAGGGTTTTCAACTTCTCGGTGTTCTGCAACACGTCCATCAGCAGCTCTTCGAGCTTGTCGTTGCCGCCCATCTTGTTGCGCAGGTCCGCCAGCTTGTTGCGCACTTCCAGCAGCTTGCGCAGCGGCTCGACCTGCTTGACCACGTTCTGCGGTTCGAAGTCTTCGAGGGCGTTGAAGTTGAGCTCGACCCCCAGCTGCGTGCCGTTCTTGGCCAAGGTGTTGTCGACGCGGTAGGTCAGGCGCGGCTTGATGCCCTTGAGCACGCCGTTGAAGTTGTCGCGGTCGATGAAAATGAACTTGCGGTCCTTGAGCTTCGGCAGCGGCTCCAGCGGGTTGCCGGAGAAATCGCCCAGCACACCGACGACAAAGGGCAGCTCTTTCTTTTCCTGAGCGTCACCGATATCCACGTCGTAGGTGATATGGACCCGAGGCGCGCGAACGCGGTCGAGTTTGTGCTGGGTACTTTCCTTCTTCGCCATCGTGATCTCCTGTGCGATCAATTCGCTGCAAGTCGTTTGCGTGTCGGTCCAATGCCTGGCCGGGCGCGTTACATTCCTTCGATCGTCAGCAGCAGGCGCTGACGGATTTCATCGTTCATTTCCATGATGTTGGCGTGGCCCACCAGCTCTTCGAAGCTGGTGTTGCCGGCGATCTGGGTACTGCTGCGGATCACCGCCTCGTCGGGCAGTTGCGAGCGAACCGGCGAGCTGATGACGCAGAAGGGCAGGTCGCCGAACTCCTTCAAGCGTTCGAAACTGACGGGAAAACGCAGGCCTTCGAGCAGGCGGCTGATGCCGGGCGACTTGCTCAGGCAGTAGAACAGCACCAGGTAATGCACCACGAAGCGGTACAGTTCGGCGCTGCTGCGATTGGGGTCTTTGATGACGGTGCGAAAACGGGCCAGGTCGAACGAACTGAAGCCCACCACCCAGCGCACGGGGCTGGTGATGCGAATGGATTGGCCGCTTTGGGACAGCACCTTGTCGTACTCCAGCGCAAACAGTTGCGGAGTGGTGCTGAGCAGGTTGAGGGGCACTTCGAGTTCGTTGACCAGCTGGAACGGAGCACCCGAGCCGATGCGGTCGTAGAGCTCCTTGAGTTCCTTGAAGTGGTGCTGGGTTTCGCGGCCGCTGCTGCGTTGCGCACCCTGCAGGTACTCACCGAAAAACGCTTGCGGACGGATCAGCAAAGCCAGGGTCGCCAGGTAGTCCGAAGCCTGCGCCTTGAGCGCATCGGAAATGGCCCGGGTCTGGCTTCGCAGCTTGATCAATGCTTCAACATCAAAAAACGTCTGAGTCATCGGTACATCGTCCTTGAACACTGCGCGACGACTACCCGGATATACACGGGAGTACGTGCGCAGCGACTAATTTCTCGATTGAACGTCTGTTCACGAGTTGTGATTGCTGATGTTTCACATCAAAAAATCACACTGCCAGGAATCATTGGGAGTGCGATGCTGGCATATGGATATCGAGTTGCCAGTAACGTCGTGTATGGCAACAGGATGTGTAGGAAAGTTCCTACGAGGCGGGGATTTTTTCTTTTTTTTGTTACGTGTCGCAATGATGTCTGGTTGCCATCATTTGCCGGATCTGAATGGCGGAAGTGTCTGAAACCCAATAAATTCAATGGTTTCAGGCAAATAATGGATCCAATTTTTAATTGAAAAAAATTGAAAAAAGGTGAACCGGTTCACCCAATGCCCGCTTGATGATCCGCTGAGGAAAAGGTTGAAGGATAAGTGTCATATAACCGACAAGGAAGTGATGGCATCTCGAGGTGTCCGGGATATACGAGGCGTCCATTCCATTGCTGAACGAGTGTTCGGGCACTATGGCGTTACATATCGACGATATTTCTGTATAACGCGCCAGGTACGACTGCGCCCCATAACTTTCATGTCGGGCCGTGCAATAGCGTGAGGGCTTCCGGGCCTTTGTTAAATGGAATTTATGCGCGCCACGGATGTAAGGCGACGCGACTATTGAGGCCCTGTCTCATGAGAACGTTGAAACTCATTGCCGTACTTATTCTCCTGCCGCTTTGCCTTGGTTTGTTTGGCGCCTGGGAGTTACAACGCAGTACCGAGAGCATCAAGGAGTTCGCTGATATCAACGCCGAACTGGGCGAGATGCATGTCGAACTCGAAGCGATGGTTGCCAAACCGTTCTCCCGCTCGGCCACAGTCGATATCAACGGTGAACGCATGGGTGTCCACCTGGCTTTATCGCGCGTTACCCAGGCCGAGCACGAACTGACCATCTTGCAACCGGTGGCTGCCGTGATGAGCAACCTGGCCAAGGGTGCCGTCACCCTCGGCCTCCTGGCTTCCCTGGTCGGCGTGCTGGGGCTGCTGGGTCTGCGTTGGGCCGGTGCCCGCGCGAGCCATTCCCGTGAACGATTGCTGCACACCTTCAGCCGAGTGAGTCGCCTGTTGCCGTATCTGCTGGTGGGGCACATTGTCGCCATGGGCGCGGCGGTAGCGGCCATTCTCGGTTTCGAAGGCCTGGGGCTGTGGCACATGGGGAAAATGGCCGCCGGTGAATTCAAACTGATGCTCATCGTGTTGATGCTGATGCTCGGTTTCCTGTATTCGATCTGGCAGATGGGCAAGCAGCTGCCGGTCATGCTGCGCATGTTCCAGTCCACACCGATGAACGTTCTGGGCCAGGTGGCCACACCGCAACAGGCGCCAGCGTTGTGGGCCTATGTTCGCCAGCTGGCGGATCAACTCGGCGCGTTGGCACCCGAGCACATCGTGCTGGGCATGACCGAAGGCTTTTACGTCACCTCCAGCGACGTCAACCTGCTGCCGTCAGGCACCGCGCTCAAAGGCCGCACCCTGCACGTGCCGATGCTGTACCTGGGCTTGCTCGATTCGGCAGAAACCGGCGCGGTCATCGGTCACGAACTGGCGCACTTCGCCGGTGCCGATACCGAGTACAGCCTGCGTTTCGTACCGATCTACGAGGGTATCGGCCGCAGTCTCGGCGTGATTGCCGAAACCATGCTGCAAAGCGATGTGCTGCAACGCACGACGCTGTGGCCGGCCTTCATGCTCGGTGAGTATTTCATGGAGCGTTTCGATCACGCGGTGAACCATTGGAGCCGCGTGCGGGAACTGGCGGCGGACGCGGCGGGCGCGCAGTTGGCGGGGAACATTGCCATCGCTTCGGCGCTGGTGCGTATTTCGGCCATCGACCCGTTGTTGCAACAGTGTGTATTTACCCGTGTGTCGCAAGCGACCAACCCGGGTGCCGGGTACGTCCCGCCCCACGACTTGCCAACCAGCGTCGTGCAGGAATTGGCCGCGCAGCCGCTGACCCTGCCCGAGGAGGAAATGGCAGCCAGCCTGCCGCATCCATCGGACACCCATCCCTCCAATCTTGAGCGGCTGGCGTCCCTGCAAGTCACGGTCGAAGAGGCCGTCAGCCGCGGCACCCGCCCGATCAACGCGGCACAAGCCTGCGCCGCGATGGATCACTATTTCGCCGCCCCCCAGGCATTGCGTGCGCGCATTACCGAGGACTTCCTCGGCCACTACGTGGAGCAGGACGCGGCGGTTGTGCAGGAGTTGCGTAGCCATGCCGGCAATGCCACGGAGGAAGTCCGACTGCATGAAGGCGCACGATTGCGCGGGTGGATTACCTTGATTTGTTTCTCGCTTTTCATGTTGTTGGGCTTGGGGCTGCTGGTCTTGCCGTGGCTGTTGCCGCAGGCTTCAGGGAGTAACAAATCGATGATACTGGCTGCTGGTGGGGTGCTCGTCGTATTGATGGCATGCCTGCTGCCATTCTCGTTGCGCTTGCTCAAGCGGGCGAACAAGACCGCGTTGTTGCTGACGCCCGAGCACTTCGTTTTTGCCAACCTCAAGGCACCACTGCCGATCCGGCACGTCGCTGATTTTGGTCTGCAAATGGGCCAGGGGCTGCACTTGAATCTGCTGCTGGAAGACGATGCTCCGATGCCTGAGTTGGCCTCGCGCTCGTTCTTTTCGCCTGATGCGAAGCTCGACAAGAAAAAGCGCTGGGTCCAGTTACAGTTGATTCAGTTCTGTCGGGACGACAAAAAGCTCAAGAATGAGCAATTGGCGGAACTGATCGGCACCTACCTCAATGCAGGCACTGCGCGGCACTTGCTGCAGCAGCGATTCGAGCAGGCCTGAAGGCTTTCAGCATTGGCAAGCGTGGGGCGCCGGGTTCAATGGCTCCCTGCGCAAAGCTGATGAAGATCTGATAGCAGCCCTTGCAGTTCGTTGTTTTCGTCCAGCAAGGGTTTTGCATTTTCATACAGAACAACGTCGTTGATTGAGCCCATGCCGCCGTACAGCGACATCAGATGAAACAACGCGTACGCCGTATCCTGGGGCAGCGGCCGCCCGCCTTTCTGTTCAGGGCCAGGGAAGTGGTCGGCGATGTTGAGGGCACGGATATGGATGGTTTCATGAGGTTCTTTTTTGAATGAGCGACTCGGGCCAGATCAACGACCATTTTCAGCGAGATGTTCAGGTAGCGTGCAAGAAGGCCATCGAGCAATTTCGCCAAGCGCACCCCACCGCCGATGTCTGTGGGTTTGCGCTGTACTCAGACGCGGATGCGCGGACGCTGGTGCCGTCGTTCAACACGGCTGATCACTTGGCGCGCGTGCAGGCTGAAGAACCTGCTGAGCAGGCGTATTTCAAATGGTCACCCGCTGAATGGAGCCACGAAACCTTCGGTGGCGAACACTTCAACGTCCTGTCGAGCCTGTTGTGGGACTTGGCTGATTCGATTCCCGATGAAGATTTTGAACGTCACCGCGCACTCGTCTTCGAACACTGTGTTGCGGCCTTGAAGCCGCTGACGACGTGCGCGTTTGAGAACGCCATTTATGTATTCGCAGTCTCTGACTCTCAAAGCGTGCCGGAAGAAATCGCCTGGATTACGCAACTCAATACCCCCGAGCAAGCCCTCGAATTCAAGACATGGTTAGAGTGGGTCGAGCAATGAAAGGCATGCACTTAACAAGGATGCGTACATGACACTGCCCCACTTTATTTATCATCCCGATCCCGTCGGTAGCGGTTCGGTGCAAGCCTCTTACGCCACTTGCGTGAGCTGCAATCAGGCGCGAGGCTACATTTATGTGGGCCCGGTATACGCCATTGATGAATACGAAAACTGCATCTGCCCTTGGTGCATTGCCGACGGGAGTGCGCACCAGCGTCTGGGCGCAACGTTTGTCGATGACGAGAGTATCGGCCTGGACGGCGAAGACACGCTGAGCGAGGAGCAGATCGCCGAAGTCAGCCAGCGCACGCCTGGTTTTAATGGCTGGCAGCAAGAGTGCTGGTTGACTCACTGCGACGACGCAGCCGAGTTTGTCGGTAAGGCCGGCCATGCAGAGTTGCTTGAACTGGGCCCAGCAGCCATCGCCGCCGTTCAGGACTCAACAGGATTGGAGGACGGTCCACAGTGGCGAGCGTTCTTAAATGCCCTGGATAAGGATCATGGGCCTACCGCCTACCTGTTCAAATGTCGCCACTGCGCCACGCTGGGCGCTTACCAAGACAGCCATTGATACCCAAAGTGCTCAATCCGTGGCGACCCACAAGGAAGAATCTCTGATGACCGACGATCACACCCCCGACTTCACCAAAGTCTCCACCGGCATGCTGCCGTTCCCACCTGTGAAGACGTGTTTGTCGCCGATCAACTGGAACTGGCCAACCATCTGCACCCTTTGTTCAGCTTAGATATCAGCACCGTAAACCCCGAGTGGTCGGGCGTGCTGCACATGCTCAGCCCGTTGGAACCGTACGAGGGCTTTGTCGGCGAGCTGAACGAGCGGGACGGGTGCCATGGCTACCATTACCGGACGGCCGGTGCAAACAGAGCCGATTGAAGGCTTGGTGCTATTCACCTTCGATTACAGTTGAATCCCATGAACAAGACCGAACTGCAAACTCTTGTAGTCAGGGTTAAAAAGTATCTCTTGATTATCTTTTTGCTCTGCCTTGTAGGCGTTTTCATCTATGCGTACCTGCACAAACCGGAATTTCCTTCCGAGGTAGTCCTGAAGCAAGACTTCATTCCGGGGCAGTCGATCTACATCGTTCAAGATGCCAGGGATCCAGATGAGCCCAAAAGCCTGAGGTTCTACGTCAACAATGGCGGCGGCAGGAATAATGAGGCGATGACGGTACGCCTCGGCAAGACCCCGGCCTTCCTGGTTTCGGACACTGACTTGAAGGACGTGGTAATCCAGCGTGTCTCCAACGGCCTGCACATCAAACTCAAAGGCGCAGTCTCGAATTACCGGAGCAACCTCTACCTTGAAGACGGCGACACTTACACCACCTACCGTGTAAGCCTTGAGCAAGTCGAAACGCGACCGCCCTTGCCGAGCGGTCGGTAAGCTTATTTCAGCAAGGCAACCACTGCGCAGACAACCGCAATCACCAGCGCCGGCCACTGCATCGGAATAAAAAGAAGTGGTGGCGAACGCCATCGGCGTGAACCCGGCGATTCAATACAAAGCCCAGTACAACATTGATGGCTGAACCAATACGTTCCCAACAGTGCGGCAACCGCCAAAACCCTCGATTACAGCCTGAAGCGCTGGGTAGCGCTGACACACTACCTGGAACTGGTGCCAACTTAAATTTAAGTGCACACCCTGTCTGGGCTTTTCGGGGCTGGGTAGATGACTTTGCCGGACGCTTAATACGGTGTGTTCGCCAGACGCTTACGATTCGCTATCCATAGGATTCCGTTGTCGCCGCGGTACCACGTTTCGGTCACTACGTTACCTTTAGCGTTATCCGTGAAGTCGCAGCAATTTCATGTGCGAGGAAGACTTTCCGGTGGCAACCCGTTAGGCAGCTGAATCTTCAGACCGCGTGCGATCTGAATGCCTATGTAGAAGGCATCCCCCACTACGCCAGCAAGTTCAGGATCGTCGGCTTCAAACTCTTTGCTGGCCCAAACGCCGATGGTCAATTGGTGCAACCGGGCTTTATCTTTTTCAACGCCCAGCAACACGTTCTTGATGAATTGCAACTGGATTAACGAGCTTGAATAAATCTGGAATTCTGGACAGCCGTTGTATCTCAGGGCGGTGATGGTGATCGCATTGTCAATGTAGTCGAGGGCAGTTGTCGGCGTTTTCAAGAGGCGGTCCCTCTCGGTACCAACGTCTTGATTGCTGCGCGACGCCACGTATTGATCAAACATTCGGACCTGCTCTCCAATCCGGGCAGAGTCTCGATTGGAGTCAACATGTTTTCTATAGGTAAGGAATTGTTCCGATTGTGGTCCATGGGCCAACAGCGAAACAATGGCCGCACATTGTATGAGCCAATAGATTTCGAACGAGGATTCGGTACCTCGACAATAACCAATATCTGTCCCCTTGCCGTACAAGTCACGAGCCAGTTGGCTGGCTTTATCGCGGTTTATCATCGCCTCTGATGTCCATCCGGCCCGGTCATTTGCGATGACGAATACCCGATAACGCTGCAACAGGAGGGCATCCACTAGCGTCAGGTCCGGGCAGGCAGGGGGCATCAACGGTACAAAAACCTCTGGCTCACGATTGCTCGGCAGCCAGGACAGGTTCCTTTCCACTCGGGAAGGTTGCTTGTCCACTTCGGTCAAGGTGGCTGCATCGACAACCTGCTCGGTGGGGGCGGGTGGAGGAGCGGGCTTTTGTCTGAAAAAGGTTTTCAAGCGCTTCAGCAGTTTTGACATGGAGGTAGCCGTTCAAGGATTTTGATTTCGAGGACAGCGGTCCATTGGTCCGGAGTGACGAGCTTGCCTTAGATAGCCGTTCCTCTATTGGCCCCCGGCTGCACAATCAGCAGGCCATCCAGCTCTCTGCGGCGACAGCTCATGGCAAACGCCAGGGCCGTATCAAGATCCGTTTGGAAGAAATCGAAGTTTGCCCGGTCAATTTGGTAATACTCCTCGTAGTCGACCATGCCGTTGCTGACTGGAATCGACAGGTAAAGGCGACCTGTAGTCTCCTCGACGCCTAAGGCAAACATATGTTCACGGCTTTTGAAAACGTCACTGAATTTCATCGTGTCCTTGATCTGGTGGTTGGCGGTTTTTATCTTCGCGCATTCTGGATTAAATGAGTTTGTACGATGACCAGTCGCGACCACCAATCAGCTCAATGTAAAAGTTCGCGTAAGCGCCGTTCAGATCACCCAGCATTCTCAGATTTGTTTCGTCGAAAAGGCGGTGGCCAGGAATAATGTCTTCGTTGGCGAAACGCTCGCCTTTCTGAATAGCCATTCAATCCTTACCGCGTTGCAGTACGCCTTGCTTGAGTCAAGGGGCTACGGCATTTTATGTGCTTATGTAGGTTTCGGATTACTGTTCTTCTTTTCTTCCATCTGGGCTTTCAGTCGACGTAGCGTCGGGGATTCTCCTCCGATCAGTTCGATTTTAAACTCCGCAAAAGCGTGCTCAAGCTCTGCATATTGCTGCAACCCCTCCTCAGTGAACAGATAGCGTCCAGGGATATCCCGCCATTCCATAGGTGTGCGGATTTGACCACGCTCGGCCAAATCCATCAGAGGGGCCAGTTCTAGATCCAATTTAGCTGCAGCAGGGTCTTTTGCCTTTAATGCATCGATGGCTGCCCGTAGCTTCAGGGTCTTTTCTTTAAGTTTTTCGATATCCATAGGAGGCTCTAGTTAGCTGTGGTTCCGATCAATTTTGGTGTTCCCCACTCGGCACGGTTAGGTGTCAGATATTGGAATGATTCACCGGTTCTCTGGATTGCACCGCTCAATTCTGATGTAGGGGCGACTTTACTGACAAAAACCTCGGTTGGCTTCAATGGTGCCATCTCGTAGATCGAATAGGTGGTTGATTCGCTGCTCAACGGCAATCCGAACGAATCAGCCAGTGTCCTCCCGGAGTTCGCGGCTGCCTGTAGCTCCTCATGAGTGGTAAAGAACGGCGAGTAAGGTGAAACGCCTTGGCCTTCGGGTACGATTTTCACAAGGGGCGAATCCATTAACCTTACTTCGGGGATGGTGGAGCCGGAAGCTACCTGGTCGAACGCCCGTGAGTAGATGGTTGTTGCATCAGCGTCAGGGGCAGCCGCTTGCAGTTTGCCCAGCAGTTTTTCCCCGTCAGGCGTATTCAGGAAGCCTTCGATTTGCTCGTTCGACAAGCCCTTGGTCTGGAAGGTTTTGACCTTCTTGACCTGATCCTCCACCGAAACGAAGTCAGGGTCCTGCTTGGCGTAATACTCACGCATTGTCTCCGGCTCGGCCTTCTGAAGAGGCGCCGGTTCCTTCACCCGCAACTCATCCCGAGCCAGCAACTTGTGCTCATTCCTTGCCAACCAACCCGCCAGCTCCTTGTTCGATATCTCCGCCTGAAGCTTCGCACTGCGGGTCGCGATGCTTTCCATGCTGTTCATCACACCCGCTTTCATCTGGCCCCGGGTCAGGTAGGTGACGATGGCGGTGAGTAGCAGCAGTACAAGTTGCTCCTGTCCGCGAGCCAGTTGTCGTGCCGCGCGTTCGATACGTTCCTGTACCAGTGCGGCGGAACCGCCGCTGGGGTCCAGGCCGGACGGTTTGACGCCTTCTTCGGCATGCCAGGCCGTGGCGATGCCTTCCTGCAAGGTCGAGAGGCAGGCGGGCAGGCCCTGGTAAAAATACTCGGCGATGGCTGACAGGCCCAGGCCCATGAGAATCAGGTTGCCGACCTGCAAGCCGATACCGGCCCCGGCAGCGGCTCCGGGGGCAGCGCCGACGCCGAATGCGAAGGCCCCCGCTGCGCCGCCGGCCACGGTGCCGATCGCTACGCTGCCGCCGAGAATCATCGAGACTTCCTTGACCAGTTGCAGCAGCACCGGCAGGATCTGCTCGATTTCAATCGAGGCCCACTTGCGCTTGAGGTCCATCTGGATGATCGGGTAGGAGAGGGTCATCGCCTGATGCACCGCATCGATGCGGTGACCACCCATGTAGCCATAGGCCTGGCTCGCGCCATTGCTGACACGCCGGGTGAAGCCGTTCCAGTTGTCGTGAGCGCTCTGCAAGCCGTCGTTGACGCCCTGGTTCAGCTCGCTGAATTTCTGGTCGAGGTTGCGTTCGACATCGGCCCAGCTGGGCACGTTGGCTAAAAGATCCATTTACTCATCACTGTCCTTGGGGGAAAGGCGCTTCCTTGTTGCTGCGGTCGAGCTGTCGAATATCCGACTTCACATCATTGCCAAAGTGATGGCTATCAGCCCTGCTTCAGACTGCGGGGCGAGTTGAAAATTTCAACATGGATCCCATTTTTTGTTATTCGCGTTACATTCGGCAATGATGGCAATAAGGCATTAGTTGCCAATCAGTGGCACTTAACTTCCCGTTCATCCTTGATATATCGGCGTTTCTGGGTGGCCAGCGTGGCGATAATTATTTTTCAGGGATTATCCCGAACTGAGTTCGAAGTGCGTGGAAGTGCCCGCATGCACTGCGTGCGGGTTGACACAGTGCATGACATGGGTGTCTCCTTCCCGCGTTCGAGAACCAGTGCAACTTGTAGAAGTGTGACAAATTTCTCAAATATTTTGCCGGGTAATGGCACTTTCATACTGCCTTGCGGTCGCAGTTCCTGACGCACAATGGCGTGTAAGGGATCTCATTCGGTGTTTAAAAAAATCGATGAAAATGAAGGATTTTTTGCAGGTGGCCTCTGGCAGAACTTGCAGATGATTCGTGCCTCAGACCGAAAACATAGGGTGGCGAAGTGTTCGCCTGGTTCAATGTTGCGGCAAACAGGGTTTTGACCCTCTTATCTGATTCGTTATGTGCAGTGGTTGAGAGAGGGCGGTAGCTTTCCACTGTTTTCAAGGAGATACACATGTTGATGGACCTTGCCGCAATGCTTTCCCCGCAAAATCGGCGCCTGTTCAAGTTCAAGAACCTCGCCAACCCCGAACAGCAATTGTTGCTTGAGTCCTTCAAGGGGACTGAAGGTCTGTCCCGTGCGTACAACTTCGAGTTGCTGCTGGTGTGCCAGGACTCCGACGTCGAGCTGAAGTCGATGATGGGCCAGCACGTGGTTCTGGAAATCGAGCTGGCAGACGCCACGCCCCGTTACCTGGCGGGCTATCTCACGCGGTTTGCCAGCATCGGCAGCGACGGCGGCATGGCTCGCTATACGGCGACGCTGAACCCCTGGTTCTCCATGCTGAAGAACCGCTTCGACACGCGCATTTTCCAGGGTTGCACGGTGGAAGATGTCGTCACCCAGGTGTTTGCCTTGTGCCCGGCGTTTTCCCGGCACGAGTTCCGCCTGAGCAAGCCGCTCAAGCATTACACCTATATCACCCAGTACCGGGAATCGGACTTCAATTTTGTCCAGCGCCTGCTGGAAGAAGAGGGGATGTTCTACTACTTCGAGCACACCGCCGAAGGCCACACCATGATCATCTGCGACGACTCCAGCACCCTGGTGCCGTTGCCTGAACAACCGCAGATCCGCTACCACACGGCATCGGTCACCGAGACCGCCGACTCCATTACCCAATGGAGCGGCAATCGCCAGTTGCAGTCCGGGAAAATGGCGGTCCAGACCTTCGATTATCGTCAGCCGTCCAATCGCTTACCGGTCGCCATGAAGAGCCTGAACAAGCAGGGCGATGTCGACGACTTCGAAATCTACGACTTCCCCGGCCAGTACACTCACGGCACCTACGACGAAGGCGAAACGCTGCTGCGGCTGCGGGTCGAAGCACTTGAGCTCAAGGGCAAGAGTTTTCATGGCGCCAGTAACTGCCGCGCGATGAAACCCGGCTACACCTTCGAACTGCTGCAGCATTACGATCACGACCAAGGCCCCGCCGATGATCGACAGTTCCTGCTGATGAGCGTCGAAAGCGAAGGTCACAACAACTACCTCAGCGGGCATCAGGCGAGCTACTACAACACCTTCGCCTGCGTGCGCAAAAAGATCGTCTTCCGCCCTCAACTCACTACCCCGCGCCCGACCATCTCCGGCCCGCAAACCGCGATCATCGTCGGTCCGCCGGGGGAGGAAATCTTCACCGACGAACTCGGCCGCGTGAAGGTGCAGTTTCACTGGGACCGCAAGGGTGAGCACAACGACAAGAGTTCCTGCTGGGTCCGCGTCGCCCAGGCGGGTGCCAGCGGCGGCTTCGGCAGCATCCAGATTCCCCGTGTGGGCGATGAAGTCGTGGTGGTGTTCCTCGACGGCAACCCCGACCGCCCGCTGGTCATGGGCAGCCTCTACAACAGCCAGAACACCCCGCCGTGGTCGCTGCCGGCGAACAAGACCCAGAGCGGGTTCCTGACGCGGTCGATGAAGGGCGACGGCGGTACGGCGAACTTCTTCCGTTTCGAAGACAAGGCCGGTGCCGAACAGATCATCATGCATGCCGAGCGCAACATGGACACCGAGATCGAGGTCGACGAGATCCACAGTGTCGGCAGCAACCGCACGATCACGGTCGGTGGCACGCACACCGAAACCATCAAGAAAGACACGGTGATGAATGTCCAGGAAGGCTCGCTGACGATCCAGGTCGACAACCAGTTCATTCAGGTCAGCGCCAAACAGCACATCATTCTTCAGGTGGGTGGCAGCAGTATCAAGCTGACGCCCGAAGGCATCGAAATAAAGGGTGACGCCATCGATATTCTTGGCAAGAACACCTACGTCCACGGTGACCGTGTCGATATCAACAAGTGAGCAACCAGACCATGGTCAGGACCAGTATCTACGACCGTATTTCCGAGAAGCGGCTCGCGGCCGAGACACTTGCGCGACAGCAGTTACAGGAGGCTGCCGAGGCTTCGCCCGCTGTCATCGAGCCTGAGCCGGTAGCGGTGCTACCGCTGCAATTGGCGCGCAATGAATTGAAAGTCGCGGGGCTGAATCTGGTAATGCCGCAAGGCTTCAATTTCCGCGACATTGATACAACGCTCGAAAAGCATGGTCATCCCGTCACGTTCAGTGTCAAGCGACGTCCTGCACCTGAAGGGCTGACGCTGCAACGCTCGGTGCAGTTGTATGTGGAGAACCTGCGCAAAAACCACCCCGACGTCACCATTGTGCGGCAGAGCGATTGCCTGCTGGCAGGCAGTCCGGCGATTACCCTGGATTATATATTCACGGCGGGACAGGAGCGTCGCCACGGCAGAGCGACCAGCGCAGTCATCCAGCCCGGCAATGGTAACGAGCGCCAATGGTTGAGCATGTCGACGATGATCAATCCCGCACATGCAGAGCTTGCCGATTGGTTGATCGAGTTCGAGACGATGCTCGAAAACATCAGCGCTGATTAAGCATTTTCCCCTTTTACGTATTTACGGAACACACGCCCAATGGACTATCAGCTTCAGGAAGGATCCATCACTTTGCCGGAAGGTTTTCAGGACCGCACGGTGAACATGTTCGTGCTCGGCAACAGCATTCCTGCGCCGCTGAACATCACACTGTCGCGCGACAACATGCTGCCGGCAGAGGATCTGAAGGCTTACATCGAGCGCCAGGTAAAACTCATTGCCGCCAAACTGCGCGGCTATACCTTGCTCAGCAAGAAGCCGGCAGCGCTGTCCGGGGAGCAACCGCTTTGCGGCATCCAGGTGGATGCCTACTACATGAACGATGGGCGACCGGTTTACCAACGGCAGGCAGCGTTCGAAATCGAACCCGGTCGCATCCTGGTGTTTTCCACCACCAGCCAGGCTGATTTCAGTGCCACGCAAAACCAGAATTGGCTGCAGCTGCTGGCAAGTTTCAAACCGCGCCAGGCCGAGACGGTGTCCACCGACAGCGCCGAACAGGAGTAACCCATGTTCGAAGCTGCGCGTTGGGGCGATGAAATTGAACACACCAGTGCGCTCGGCGGCTTTCTCGCCGGCGCAGTGATCGGGCTTGCGATTGCGACGGCTGCCGCGTTCACGATCTGCACGGCGGGGCTCGGCGGAATTCTGCTGGGGATTGCCGTAGGGCTGGCTGCCAGTTTCGTCCCCATGATTGGCGAAAGCATAGGGTCGGCAATGAGTTCGCCCGCCGGGGGGATCAAGCTCGAAGGCTGCTCGACGGATGTGTTCATCAATAGCCGTAATGCCGCCCACGCAAAATTGAGCATGGGTATTTGTGATAAACACCCAGCACCGGTAATGGTCGCCGAAGGCTCATCCAACGTTTTCATCAACAATGTGGCGGCTTCGCGCAAGGGTGACAAACTCACTTGCGGCGCGAAGATCTCCAGCGGCTCGAACAATGTGTTCATTGGCGGCGGAACTGAGCGCTATCTCGATGTCGACGAAGAAATTCCCGGCTGGCTGCGGGTCACCGTCGACGTGCTGATGATTGTCGCCTCGATGGGCCGCGCAATTGGTCCGATCTTCAGGCTGGGCATGGCACAAGGTCTGAAGGCGGCCGGGCCTTGCGCATTGAAGTTTGGAGCGGCCGTGGCGGGCAGCTATCTGGCCGGTCGCTTTGTCATCGGTCCGGCCGTTGAGCGCGCAATTGGGGGTTTGAGCGGCAATCCCGTCGACCTTACCAGCGGGCGCAAGCTGCTGCTCGAGTCGGGAGAAACCGACTTTGCGCTGCCGGGGCTCATGCCGATTGAATGGTCGCGCTTCTATGCCAGCGATCTGACCGTCGACAGCGTGCTCGGCAAAGGCTGGGTCTTGCCTTGGGAGCAAAGCCTGCGCAGAAGCGGCAGCTTCGTCTACCTCACGGATAACCAGGGGCGCAGCGTGCCCTTTGTGGATGTGGAGCCAGGCGATCGCATCTATAACCCCTATGAGCAGCTCCACCTGGTCCGCACCGAAGGCGGCCACTACCTGCTGCAAACCCTCGACAACCTGTTCTTCTACTTCGGCGAGGTGCCGGACGACAACAGCGATGTTCCGCTGCAGCGCCTGGAAAATGCCCTTGGGCATTACCTGCATTTCACCCGTACGACAGAAGGCCGGTTGACCGACATCAGCGCCACTGGCGGTGTTCGGGTGCATCTGCACTATGACAACCCGCTGGGGCGCCTGACCGACGTCAAGCGCGTCGTCGACAACCTGGCGGTTGAAACCCTGGTGCAGTACCGCTATGACGACAACGGCCAACTCATCGAAGTGATCAATCGCAACAGCGATTCGATGCGCCGTTTCAGCTACGCCGATGGTGTGATGGCCAGCCACAGCAACGCCCTGGGCCTGAGCTGTCATTACCGCTGGGAAACCATTGATGACCAGTTGCGAGTGGTCGAGCACTGGACCAGCGATGGCGAACACTTTCACTACCGCTACGACTTCAAGCAGCGCACCTCGTGGGCCACTGACGCACTGGGGCGCGAACTGCAGATCCACTACAACGACGATCGCCGCGTGATTGCCAGTCGCGACTTCGGCGGTGAGCAGTACGCCATCGACCTCGACGAAGCGGGCAACATGACCGGTCTCAAGCTGCCGGATGGCAACCGGTTGGGGTTCAAGTACGACGACTTTTCGCGTTTGCTTGAAGAAACCGACCCACTGGGTCGCAAGATCAAATACAAGTACCACCTCGGCACTACGCTGGTCACAGAAACGACCTTCCTCGACGGCAGCACCTGGCAGACCCGCTACGACGCCAAGGGCAACTTGATCGCCGAAGTCGACGCCCTGGGCAATAAAACCGAATACCTCAACAGCGACGACGGCCTGCCGCACACCATCATCGACGCGACCCACAAGTCCAAATACCTGTGGTGGAACACCCTGGCCCAGGTCGAACGCTTCCAGGATTGCTCGGGTAAAAACACCACCTACCGCTTCGACGAGCGTCAGCATCTGGTCGCCGTCACCGACGCGCTGGGCCAGACCACTACCCTGGAACGCAAACCCGACGGCGAGGTGCTGCGCATCAATCATCCGGACGGCAGCGCCGAATCATTCACCTACAACGCCCTCGGCCAGGTACTGACGCACACCGACGGCAAAGGCCAGACCACGCGCCTGCTGCGCACCGCCCGTGGATTGCCGAGCAGCCGCCAGGACGCCAAGGGCCAACGCATCCGCTACGAATACGACCCGGCGATTCGCCTGACCGCGCTGATCAACGAAAACAACGCGGCGTACCAGTTCGCCTACGATGCGTGCGACCGGTTGATCGAAGAAAAACGCATCGACAACCTGACTCGACGCTTCAGCTACAACCTCGGCGGGCATCTGACCCAGGTCGACGAAACCGGCTACGGCGAACGCGGCGAACGACCACAGCGTCGTACCGAATTCGAGCGCGACAGCATTGGCCGGCTGCTGGCCAAACTCAATGGCGATGCCCGTCAGGATTACGTGTACGACGACGCTGATCGCCTGCTGTCGATCCAGCGCCTGCCGACCGGGCAGGGCAAGCAACTGGGTGTCAGCGAAGAAACGCTGGAGTTCTCCTACGACCTGCTCGGGAGGCTGATCCAGGAGACCACGGCGCAAGGCGCCTTGTCCTACGAATACGACCCACTGAGCAACCTCACCACCCTGACGTTGCCCACCGGCCAACACCTCAATCACCTGTATTACGGCAGCGGCCACCTGCACCAACTCAACCTCGACGGCCAGTTGATCAGCGACATCGAGCGCGACGACCTGCACCGCGAAGTCCTGCGCACTCAGGGCACCCTCACCAGTTGCTTCGGTTACGACGCCATGGGCCGCAAGAGCTGGCAGTTCGCCTCGCGCCTGCCGGCGGAAAAACTCTCGCGCCTGCACAACCCCGGCATCCAGCCCGACCTGCTGGTGGAGCACGCCTACAACCCGATCCATCGCCGTCACCAGTACGACCCGGCTGGCGAGTTGACCCGCACCCTCGACAAACTGCGTGGCGAGATCAAGTACGAATACGAAGCCAACGGCCAGTTGCATAGCCGCGACACCGGGCAACTGATCGACAGCGAAGAGTTCCGCTACGACGCCGCGGCGAACCGGCTGAACTTCAACACCAGCCAGTTTGACCACGTCAAGGACAACCGCCTTAAACGCTGGCGGGACCAGGAATATGCCTACGATGCGTGGGGCAACCTGGTTGAAAAGCGCAGTGGCATGGGCACGCTGCAGACGTTTCGATATGACTGTGAAAATCGGTTGGTGCGGGCTGAGACGTTGGTCAGCGGCAAGCTGGAAAGTATCGGTTCGTATCGGTATGACAGTTTGGGGCGACGGGTTGCCAAGGTTTCAGAGGTCAACGGCAAGACCGAGCAGAAGCACTTCTTGTGGCAAGGCTTGCGGATGTTGCGTGAGGAGCGACCGGGGCAGAGCAGTTTGTACCTGTATGAGCCGGGGAGTTATGCGCCGTTGGCGCGGGTGGATCAGGCAGAGGGGGAAGAGCAGCAGCTCTATTACTTCCATACCGATCAGATTGGTACGCCGCTGGAGATGACGGACGCGGACGGGAGCATTGTCTGGCAGGCGACGTACAAGGCTTGGGGGGCGGTTGAGCGTCTACACGTTAATGACGTCGAGCAGAACCTGCGGTTTCAAGGGCAGTATTTTGACGATGAGACATGGCTGCACTACAACACGTTTCGGTATTACGATCCGGAGGTGGGGCGGTTTGTTACGCAGGATCCGATTGGGTTGTTGGGTGGGGTCAATCTGTATGGTTATGCAATAAACTCAACTGTTTGGATAGACCCTCTGGGATGGTGCTCCAGCGCTCTAGGAAGGTCGATGGGGGCGAGATCTGGCGATGGGATGGCAAATCACCACTTGATTCCCGAAGAGCTGATGAAAGTCCCATCGTTCCAGCCTATGTTTAATAGACTGAAATCTATGGGTTTCAATGGAGATGGCGCATCTAACGGCATATTTCTCCCTGGCAAAGAAGCTGTCAAAAATATAGATCTTCCCGGGCATTGGACCAACCATAAAGTATATACAACTGCTGTTAGGGAAAAACTCCAGCGCCTTAGCCAATTGGCACCATCTTTGAGTGATACTCAATTGGTTCTCGGCATTAAAAATGTTCAAGATTGGGCTAGGGCCGGCCTGCAAAATGGCACCTTTAAAGTCAATCCTGCGACTGGCGGGCTTTTGTGAGATTAACTATGAAAAAGTTTTATGTTGTGAGTGGTGACGCCAATGGGGAAAATATCCCTTATTTTTTTGAGATGATATGGACTCCAGATTTACCTGTTTTTGATCTCCCAGTTGCTAGTCCTGATATTAAAAGCTTCGCCAAAGCCTACAGCGTAAAGGCTGATACTGAAGAGCTAAAAGTCGATGTTCTGATAAATGATTATCTGGCTTCAGTTGATTTTGTAGAGTTGTGTGAGTCTCTTGAGACGGATTTTTTGACAATTCCCGCGGAAGTCATACTGGAAGATGGAAAGAGCCCTGAGAAAAAATATAGTTTTTTTTGTATAAAAGCTAGAGCATGGGTGTTGAGTCAAGAAGAATCTGTTTATGACCTGACGGATGACGGTTTACTGAGGCCCAAGGAAGATCGAGCTCCCGGTCCTGTGTATGAGCGTATTGATTCATTCGTCATGAAAAGCAATGTTGACTATGATTTGTTCTATTGTGAGGAAATCAAACAGATGGTTTGTTCTTCAAGATTTAAACAAGAGTTCGAGTCTAGGAAGCTTAGCGGTCTTAATTTTATGGCTATCGATGAAGGTTATGTATATGCACCGTGGGATGATTTTGGATTGGACTGACTTAGAGGTGAGTGTAGATGACGATGAAGTCGGCTTTTTCGCACTTGAAAAATGCCCATCCTGATGAGCATTTTTAATGCCTTCGCTCTAAATGCTGACAGCAGCGTTATGACCCGCACCGCAGAAGTTCTACGCACTCAGGGGCGCGTTCACCAGTTGCCTCAGCTCCTACGCCATGGGCGCAGGAGTTGGCAGTTCGCGTCGCGCCTGCCGGAGGACAAACTCTTGACCATCCACAACCCTTATTAAACAAACGCAGGGGCGGGACGCTTAATCGATCGTGTCAAAAATGTAGCGAAGTTAGGTTCCTGTGGTTAATAATTTACGTTTTGGAGAAGGCTATGAATGGTATAGGACATGCAGCGGCTGAGTTGGCGAGAGTCCATAATAAATATAACCTGTCAGGTGGTTTTCAGTCGCGTGCTCAAGTTGGCGCGAAGTGGCCTTCAACTCTTGGTCGCTCAGTTGAGTTGGAGGATTTTTACAATGATTATGAGCCGGTGGATGTCAAAATCGAAACAGGATTTACCCCGTTAAAGCTTTTCAGTCTTGACTCGATTGAGAAAGGTCAAGTCGGCTATAAGTGGGTTGGTGGGGAGTCGGCTGTCAAGTTAAACAATGAGTGGGGCCACGCTTTTGTAGTCATAATGGATGATTCTGGTGGCGGAAAGCCAGCTATTGCAGTAACAAATGTCAAGAACACTCCGGTTTATGCAAGTTGTAGTGCGGTTGCCCCATTTAAAGTTTCAGATTCGCTAGCTGATTTTGTTTTTGCGTTGGCGAAGTTAGTTGAGATTGTGTATGGCGAGTTTAATATTTTTGAGATTTCTGATGATGACGGATTGAGCTCATTATTTGTTGCGAGAGTGAATGATGAAATCTCTCCTCTACTAGGTGAAGAGAACTTTGAAAGATTTTTTGACTATTTTTACGGTTGAGTACGTTTTTTTGCCTTAATTTCTCAGCGTCAGTGCTCGCTGTTGCTCGCTCTTTTATAACCTAACGCAAAACAAGTGGCTACCAATGTTGTCTCAGCCGCTTCCTCTATTGCAATCATGGACGCCAGCCACAAGTCCAAATACCTGTGGTGGAACACCCTGGCCCAGGTCGAACGTTTCCAGGATTGCTCGGGTAAAAACACCACGTACCGCTTCGACGAGCGCCAGCATCTGGTCGCCGTTACTGATGCGCTGGGTCAGACCACCACGCTGGAACGCAAACCCGACGGCGAGGTGCTGCGCATCAATCATCCGGACGGCAGCGCCGAATCATTCACCTACAACGCCCTCGGCCAGGTACTGACGCACACCGACGGCAAAGGCCAGACCACGCGCCTGCTGCGCACCGCCCGTGGATTGCCGAGCAGCCGCCAGGACGCCAAGGGCCAACGCATCCGCTACGAATACGACCCGGCGATTCGCCTGACCGCGCTGATCAACGAAAACAACGCGGCGTACCAGTTCGCCTACGATGCGTCCGACCGGTTGATCGAAGAAAAACGCATCGACAACCTGACTCGA
>NZ_CATKPX010000020.1:0-119044 GCF_949767755.1 Pseudomonas sp. IT-P4
TCGGTCTGTCAGATGCTGATGTGAATGAGCTGGCGCAAAAGCTGCATCCTACGGCCATTCGCCGGTTTTCCGACACCGGCCTCTGGAGGATAGGATGCGTAGCCTGGTTTTGCTGCTGGCCGTTTTGGCACTTGGTGGCTGCATGAACGTCAGCGATATGGCCGAAGGGACTCGTTACCACATGAGCGATGCGGGGTTGCTCGACCACAGTGACAGCCGTCGTGTAAACAACCTGCGCATTCAGCCGGACTCGTTCGTCTACATCGCCCAGGGCGCTTTCATGCCGCCAGGCGGCGCCGTTTATCCGCGGCCCAACGTGATTGCCGAAGTCGCGTTCGATGGCTTCGTCGAATACTTCCCGATGGTCCGCCGTGCCCGCACGCCGGAAGGCCTCGACCAGGCCATGGGCGAGGCCCGTGCCGCCGGTGCGCACTATCTGCTTTACACCCGGTTTGCCAAGTCTGACGACCGTATCGGCAACTCGGACGAGTGGCTGGACCAGGAAGCCCTCGATCGTCTCGGTATCGACAGCGGTATGATTCAGATCATGTTGATCGAGACCAGCACCCAGTATTTGATTGATACTGCAACCATCAAGAGTCGTGGCGGTTTACTGACGTTCCACGATAAAAAACCCGAAGACCTGATGGGCCCGCCGCTGGAGCAATACGCGCGCAGCCTGCTGGGGCTCAGTGACCAGTAATCCCGAGGAGAGCGCCATGAGTGGCCCGCAAAAAGCCAACGACCTGCTGGGGCAAATCCCCAAGACCAAAGGCTTGCCGCCGGTGCACCTGTGGAATCCCGATTTCTGCGGCGACATCGACATGCGCATCGCCCGGGACGGCACCTGGTATTACCTGGGCACGCCGATCGGGCGCAAGCCGATGGTCAAACTGTTCTCCACCATCATTCGCCGCGACGGCGATGATTATTTCCTGATCACTCCGGTGGAAAAGGTCGGCATCAAGGTCGACGATGCGCCGTTCGTGGCGATTGCAGTGGACGTGGAAGGCGAGGGCGAGGCGCAGCTGTTGCGCTTTACCACCAACGTCGATGAAACCACCGAGGCCGGCGCCGATCATCCGATGCGTGTGGTCATCGACCCGGTAACGCAAGAGCCGGCCCCTTACGTGCATGTGCGCAGCAATCTTGAAGCCTTGATCCATCGCAACGTGTTCTATCAATTGGTGGAGCTGGCGGTGAGTCGCGATATCGACGGCCAGCGCTGGCTCGGTGTATGGAGTGGCGGCGAGTTCTTCCCCATCGGGCTTGAGCCTTGAAAAGATCGCAGCCTGCGGCAGCTCCTACAGGGGAATGTGGACTCCTGTAGGAGCTGCCGCAGGCTGCGATCTTTTTTATTTGACATCCAATCGTATGATGATTAGCGTGAGCTTCCATCACGTACGGCTTTGAGGTGTCCATGTCCAGCAGCTTTCATGCATCGACGGTTGACTGGTTGGGTTGCTGGCTCGCCACGGGGCAGGTCAAGCCGGGTGAGTCACTCAAGGTCGAAGCCGACCTTGGCGAACAACTTGGTGTAAGCCGCACGGTCATCCGTGAAGCCATCAAGACCCTGGTTGCCAAAGGCATGCTCGAGGTCGGGCCGAAAGTCGGCACGCGGGTTTTGCCGGTGCGGCGCTGGAACCTCTTCGATCCACAAGTCGTCGGCTGGCTGTCGCGCAGCGGCTTGCCGGAAAACTTCGTCGACGATCTGCTCGACCTGCGCCGCACCATCGAACCGATGGCCGTGCGCTGGGCCTGCGAGCGCGCAACCGGCGAACAGGTGAACGCGATCCTGTTGGCCTGCAATGCGCTGGAACGGGCGGTGGACAGCGGCATCGATTACAACCGTGCCGACCAGTTCTTCCACGAGTGCATCCTCGCCGCCAGCCACAACCAATTCATCGAACAAATGGTTCCTGCCCTCGGTGCGTTGCTGGCGGTGGCCTTTGAAGTGTCCGCCGCCGACCCGGATGAACTGCGTCGCACCCTGCCGATTCACCGGGACCTGGCCGAGGCTATCGCGGCCCGGGATACCGCCCGGGGTGTCTGGGCCTGCATGACCCTGATCGACAACGCGGACTTGGCGATCAAGCGTTACTACCCGCAAGTCATGGCGGATAAAAAGGCCAGCTGACAACGAAAATCCCCACATAAAAACAAGAACAATGCAGGAGGTTTCATGGCGTGGACCGCGGTGACCGAACATCGGGCACAACTGGGCGAAGGCCCGTTCTGGGATGCCCCCACCCAAGCCCTGTACTGGGTGGATATCGCCGGCAGACAGGCGCTGCGATTGATCGGTGCCAACGTGCAGATATGGCAGATGCCGGAGCACGTGTCGGCGTTCATTCCCTGTGAGAGCGGCGACGCCTTGGTGACATTGAGCAGCGGCGTGTATCGCCTCGATCTCGATTCACCCGGCCTGGCGCCGCGCCTGACATTGTTTTGCGTGGCCGATCCGCAACCGGGCAATCGCCCCAACGAAGCCCGCTGCGACGCCCAGGGCCTGCTCTGGCTCGGCACCATGCAAAACAACATCGGCGTAAACGGCGAAGACCTGCCCATCGTCCGTCGTTCCGGTGGGTTGTTCCGCATCGATCGCGACGGGCGGGTTGCGCCGTTGCTGCGCAATCTGGGCATTCCCAACACGCTGCTGTGGAGCGATGACGCCACCAGCGTGTATTTCGGCGACAGCCTCGACGGCACCTTGTATCGACATTTCATCCGTACCGACGGTGCCCTCGATGCGCCGCAGGTCTGGTTTGGTCCGCACGGGCGTGGCGGCCCGGACGGTTCGGCGATAGATGCCGAAGGTTTTATCTGGAATGCCCGTTGGGACGGCAGCTGCCTGCTCAGGTTGAGCCCGGACGGCAAGGTCGATCGAATCATCGAGCTGCCGGTCAGTCGCCCCACCAGCTGTGTGTTTGGCGGTGCAGACCTGAAAACCCTGTACATCACCAGCGCGGCGAGTCCGCTGGGCCATCCGTTGGACGGGGCGGTGTTGTCGATCCCGGTAGATGTGCCCGGGAAGCACTGTACTCGCTTCGCTGGGTAAATCCCAAAATATGGGATGTAAATATATATATTGAGATTTTCTGCGTGCCGGGTTTATAGTCGGCCCCACCAGTTACATGCACTCACACTTAAAAAAACAAAACAGGTGAAGTGATGCAGCGAAGTTTCCCCGTGTTCCCTTGCGGAGCCAGTGCCTCAGAGCGTTTCCGAGCTGAAACGTTTTCGCACTCACCTGTTTCCTACCCAGCGCCTTTTGACCGGACATCGACAGATGCCCGGTTTTCGTCGTGTCTTCGAACAGGAGTCTTGATCCATGGCTGAACCACTGTCATTGCCACCAGTGCCCGAACCGCCCAAGGGCGAACGCCTGAAAGGCAAGGTCGTATTGCTGACCGGTGCCGCCCAGGGGATTGGCGAAGCGATTGTGGCGACCTTCGCGTCCCAGCAGGCCAGGCTGATCATCAGCGACATTCAGGCCGAGAAAGTCGAGAAGGTCGCGGCGCACTGGCGGGACCAGGGCGCCGATGTGGTGGCAATAAAAGCTGACGTGTCGCGTCAGCAGGATCTGCACGCCATGGCCCGGCTGGCGATCGACCTGCACGGCCGGATCGACGTGCTGGTCAACTGCGCCGGGGTCAACGTGTTTCGCGATCCGCTGGAAATGACCGAAGAAGACTGGCGTCGTTGCTTCGCCATCGACCTCGATGGCGCCTGGTACGGTTGCAAGGCAGTGCTGCCGCAGATGATCGAGCAGGGCATCGGCAGCATCATCAATATCGCATCCACCCATTCCACCCACATCATTCCGGGGTGCTTCCCGTACCCGGTGGCCAAGCATGGCCTGCTCGGCCTGACCCGTGCGCTGGGCATCGAATATGCGCCCAAGGGTGTGCGCGTCAACGCGATCGCGCCGGGCTACATCGAAACCCAGTTGAACGTCGATTACTGGAACGGTTTTGCCGACCCCCACGCCGAACGCCAGCGCGCGTTCGACTTGCACCCGCCGCGCCGCATCGGGCAGCCGATCGAAGTGGCAATGACCGCCGTGTTCCTGGCCAGTGATGAAGCACCGTTCATCAATGCCTCGTGCATCACCGTCGATGGTGGTCGCTCGGTGATGTACCACGACTGAGTGATCGGGCTTTCAGGCGCCTTGGTACGTCTGAAATCCAATCATCATACGATATGACTATTGGCGGTATGTTTTTACTGCCCGCTGGTTAACAAAGAACGCTTTCAAAGAACGCTCAAGAAAAATAACAAGGAGTCAGCTTATGAATCGTCGTCATGCTATCCGTTCCCTCTGCTGTGCCGCGTTGGCGGTCTCGGCGTTCAGCCTGAGCAGCACGCTGCTGGCAGCCGAAGAAGTGAAGATCGGTTTCCTGGTCAAGCAGGCGGAAGAACCCTGGTTCCAGACCGAGTGGGCCTTTGCCGAAAAGGCCGGGAAAGAGAAGGGCTTCACCCTGATCAAGATCGCCGTGCCGGACGGCGAGAAAACCCTTTCGGCCATCGACAGCCTCGCGGCCAACGGCGCCAAGGGGTTCGTGATCTGCCCGCCGGACGTGTCCCTGGGACCTGCGATCATGGCCAAGGCCAGGCTCAACGGGTTGAAAGTGATCGCCGTCGATGACCGTTTCGTCGATGCCGGCGGCAAGTTCATGGAAGACGTGCCGTACCTCGGCATGGCCGCTTTCGAAGTCGGCCAGAAACAAGGCCATGCCATGGCGACCGAAGCGAAGAAGCGCGGCTGGGACTGGAAAGACACCTATGCGGTGATCAACACCTACAACGAACTCGACACCGGCAAGAAGCGCACCGACGGTTCGGTCAAAGCGCTGGAAGATGCCGGTATGCCGAAAGACCACATCCTGTTCGCGGCCCTCAAGACCCTCGACGTGCCGGGCAGCATGGACGCCACCAACTCGGCCCTGGTGAAACTGCCGGGGGCGGCGAAGAACCTGATCATCGGCGGCATGAATGACAACACCGTCCTGGGCGGTGTGCGCGCCACCGAGAGCGCCGGTTTTGCCGCGGCCAACGTGATCGGCATCGGCATCAACGGTACCGATGCCATCGGCGAGCTGAAGAAACCCGACAGCGGCTTCTACGGTTCGATGCTGCCGAGCCCGCACATCGAGGGCTACAACACCGCCAGCATGATGTACGAATGGGTCACCACTGGCAAAGAACCGGCGAAGTACACCGCCATGGATGACGTGACGCTGATCACCCGCGACAACTTCAAGCAGGAACTGGAAAAGATCGGCCTGTGGAACTGACAGCCGTTTGATTTCAGCGGTGGCCCCGGCGGCGGGGCTGCCTGATCGGTGTGAAGAGGTGGTTATGCACGCGCAAACAATCCAACAGGAACACAGCCTTACCGGCAGCTTGCGCTTCAACGGGATCGGCAAGACCTTTCCCGGGGTGAAGGCGCTGGACAACATCAGCTTCGTCGCCCATCCGGGGCAGGTTCATGCCTTGATGGGCGAGAACGGCGCCGGCAAGTCGACACTGCTGAAAATCCTTGGCGGGGCCTACACGCCTTGCAGCGGTGCCTTGCAGATCGGCGAGCGGACGATGGACTTCAAGTCCACCGCCGACAGCATCGGCAGTGGCGTCGCGGTGATCCACCAGGAGCTGCATCTGGTGCCGGAAATGACCGTGGCCGAGAACCTGTTTCTCGGGCATCTGCCCGCCAGTTTCGGCCTGATCAATCGCAGTACCCTGCGCCAGCAGGCACTGGCCTGTCTCAAAGGCCTGGCCGATGAAATCGACCCCCAAGAGAAAGTCGGACGCCTGTCTCTCGGCCAGCGGCAACTGGTGGAAATCGCCAAGGCGTTGTCCCGTGGCGCCCACGTGATTGCCTTCGACGAACCCACCAGCAGCCTTTCGGCACGGGAGATCGACCGCTTGATGGCGATCATCGGCCGGCTGCGGGACGAGGGCAAAGTGGTGCTCTACGTATCCCACCGCATGGAAGAAGTGTTCCGCATCTGCAACGCGGTGACGGTGTTCAAGGACGGGCGTTACGTGCGCACCTTCGACGACATGAACCAGCTGACCCACGATCAACTGGTCACCTGCATGGTCGGGCGCGACATCCAGGACATCTACGATTACCGCCCACGCCAGCGCGGCGCGGTGGCTCTCAAGGTCGATGGCCTGCTCGGGCCGGGGTTGCGCGAACCGGTGAGTTTTGAGGTGCACAAAGGTGAAATCCTCGGGCTGTTCGGGCTGGTCGGTGCTGGACGCACCGAGCTGTTGCGCCTGCTCAGCGGCCTGGCGCGCAACAGCGCCGGACAGCTGAAACTTCGAGGCCATGAACTGAAGCTGCGTTCACCCCGGGACGCGATTGCCGCCGGGATCCTGTTGTGTCCCGAGGACCGCAAGAAGGAAGGCATCCTGCCGCTGGCCAGCGTCGCCGAGAACATCAACATCAGTGCGCGCGGCGCTCACTCCACCTTCGGTTGCCTGTTGCGCGGCCTGTGGGAGAAGGACAACGCCGAGCAGCAGATCAGGGCGCTGAAAGTGAAGACGCCCAACGCGGCGCAGAAAATCATGTACCTGTCCGGTGGCAATCAGCAGAAGGCCATTCTCGGCCGCTGGCTGTCGATGCCGATGAAGGTGCTGCTGCTCGACGAACCCACTCGCGGCATCGACATCGGTGCCAAGGCCGAGATCTACCAGATCATCCATAACCTGGCCGCCGAGGGGATCGCGGTGATTGTGGTGTCCAGCGACTTGATGGAAGTCATGGGCATTTCCGACCGCATCCTGGTGCTGTGCGAAGGCGCCCTGCGTGGCGAGCTGAGCCGCGAACAGGCCAACGAATCCAACCTGCTGCAACTGGCTTTGCCGCGCCAACGCGCCGACGGCGTGGCGAACTGAGAGGTGACTATGATGACAACCCAAAACAACACCCTGCCGACTACACGCAAACCGCTGGACCTGCGACGCTTCCTCGATGACTGGGTGATGCTGCTGGCTGCGGTCGGCATTTTTGTCGCCTGCACCTTGCTGATCGACAACTTCCTTTCACCGCTGAACATGCGTGGCCTGGGCCTGGCGATTTCCACCACCGGGATTGCTGCGTGCACCATGTTGTATTGTCTGGCGTCCGGGCATTTCGACTTGTCGGTGGGTTCGGTGATTGCCTGCGCCGGGGTGGTTGCGGCGGTGGTGATGCGCGATACCAACAGTGTGTTTCTCGGTGTCTGTGCGGCGCTGGTGATGGGCCTGATCGTCGGGCTGATCAACGGGATAGTGATCGCCAAGCTGCGGGTCAACGCGCTGATCACCACGCTGGCGACCATGCAGATCGTGCGTGGCCTGGCCTACATCTTTGCCAACGGCAAAGCGGTGGGGGTGTCCCAGGAATCGTTTTTCGTGTTCGGTAACGGCCAGATGTTTGGCGTGCCGGTACCGATCCTGATCACTATCGTCTGCTTTCTGTTCTTCGGCTGGCTGCTGAACTACACCACCTACGGGCGCAATACCATGGCTATTGGCGGCAATCAGGAAGCGGCGCTGCTGGCCGGTGTGAATGTCGACCGGACCAAGATCATCATCTTCGCCGTGCACGGTGTGATCGGCGCGTTGGCCGGGGTGATCCTGGCGTCGCGCATGACCTCCGGCCAGCCAATGATCGGCCAGGGTTTCGAGCTGACGGTGATCTCGGCCTGCGTGCTGGGCGGGGTGTCGTTGAGTGGCGGGATCGGCATGATCCGGCACGTGATCGCCGGGGTGTTGATTCTGGCGATCATCGAAAATGCGATGAACCTGAAGAACATCGATACGTTTTATCAGTATGTGATCCGGGGTTCGATTTTGTTGTTGGCGGTGGTCATTGATCGACTGAAACAGCGCTGACCACCGAAGTCTGAAGGTACAGATGATCTCCTGTGGGAGCGGCGGTGCGACGATTCGACTTGCTCGCGAAAGCGATCTGTCGGTCACATCGATGTTGGATGTGCTGACGTCTTCGCGAGCAAGCCCGCTCCCACATTGGACCATGTACAAAACAGTTGGCCTTAACCCGCCTTGCGCAACGCCTCGATCAACTCCTGCTTGCGCATCCCCGATCTTCCCGGAATACCCTTGGCCCGGGCTTCCTTCCTCAAGCTATCGACCGTCTGGGTCTCTCTGGAGGCCCTGCTGCCACGCGAGTGTCCCTCACGAGTGGCCACCGCCCGACGCGCCGACTCCTTGCGATCGGCCGATTTTGCACTGGCCGGCTTCTTGCGTCCCGAACCGCCGGCCCGCTCGCCGCCGCCGGACTGCTTGTTGACTGTCGCCCAGGCGCGGGCTTCTGCTTCGTCTTTTGAGACGCCTTTGTTTTCGTAACTGTCTTCGATGTGTTGCGCCTTGCGTTTTTGCTCAGCGGTGTATTTGGTTTTGCTTCCACGAGGCATGGGATTTCTCCTGGCTTCATTACTGGCTCATGTTGCTTTCCTCGTCCTCGGTGGTGCTTGAACCGAGGCCACCACTGCCGGGTGTTTTTTTGTCCGGCAGGTTCGGCCCGCCCTTACGTCCCGCGTCATTGCCTTGAATCCGCGGGTCGGTGCCGGTGGCGGGCGGCAGGTTATGGTCGATCGTCGTGCCATCGGTGTTCATGCCGGGGGCACTCTGGATGGCGGGAGCCCTGGGTTTTTCCACCGGATTGGTCGGGCCGGTGCTCGAGCCGATGGTCCCGGCGAAGGAGGCTGCGGACAAAAGCGCAGTGAGAACGAGGGCGGTCAACCTGGACAGGGTCATGGCGGTGTCTCCAACGAGTAGAGTCCTTACCTGATTAGTCCGCCCTCGATCCGGATGGGTGCATTGTCAGCGACGAACGGCTCAAGCCTGTTCCAGTGCCCTGACTGCTGTGGCCCTGCGCCAGATCAATCGGCCCACCGTGATCAGCCAGTTGAGCGAGGCAACCGCCAACACCGTGAGCAACAGCGTGGGCATGCCTTGTTCAACGATGATTTTCCCGGCCAGCAATGGAAAACCGAACACGCCGATGAAGTACGACAGGCTGAACAGCAGCAGGGATTGCGCGGTGCTGCCGTTCGGCGCTTCATTGGCGGCCAGGCCGTTGATCACCGAGTAGGTCAGGCCATAACCGATCCCGAGCATCACCGCCGCGAGCACATAGCTGAAGCTGCTGTCGACGACAAAACCGAACATCACGATCGATGCCAGCATCAACCCCGAAAGTACGCATGACGCACGGAACGGATCGCGCTTGACCACGAACCCGGCAACCAGCATGCGGCCGCTGATCGCCGCGCTCATGAAGCCGAGGAAGAACAGCGAATAGTCGAGTGAGTGCGCCGCCGCGTAACTGGTTTGAAAGCTCGACAGACCACCGAACACACAACCGCCGAGGCCAACCATGATGATCGGGAAAACGGCCCTGGACGACAGCACCTGAGTCGCTGCACGCCAGGAAATCCGCGACACGCTGCCAGATTGCGCGGGCGTCTGTTTCAGTTGTCGATCCAGGCGCCAGAACAGCAAAACGCCGATCAGGCTGGCCAGCGCCGCCAGGTAAAACGCCGCCGTCACCGGATAACCGAGCGCACTCGCCGCGCGGCCGAGCAAAGGGCCGCTGCCGATTCCGGTCATCATGCTGCCCGACAACAGGGCGAAGTATTTGGCGCGCTGCGCGGGAGTCACAAGACTCGCGACGATGATCGGCCCCAGGGTGTAGAACACGCCCCAGCCCAGGCCCAGCAGCAGCCCGAAAAACAACAGCAGGTGACCGAAGCCCGGGGTCAGGGCGAAGCCCAGGCTGGCTGCTACCAGCAACACACCGAACAACGCCACCGATCGGGCGGCGCCGAGCAAGTCGGACAAATGACCGGAAACAATCACCGCCGCAAAGGTGCTGAGCATCGCCGCCGAAATCACACTGCCGGCGTCGTGTTCGTTACCGCCGCGCGAACCAATCAACAACGACAGCAAAAATGTCGAACCGTAGGACAACGACAACAGGTAACTGGCGAGGCAGAACAGGCCGAACAGCTTGCTTGAAACTGGGGGTATTGCGGTAGACATGACGCGGTTCCTTGACCGGCTGAATGAGCAGCGCGGCTATCTAACCACGCAGTGCCCAAATGTTAGGTCCGAGGTTATCGATTCCAGGGTTAGTGTTGGCCGGAGTAATGAGCGCATTTGTGGCCAGTGAGCAAGCTCTCTCGCCACACGTCACGCGCCGACTTAGTATGGCGTTTTCCACTTTTGACAAGGCACGTCCATGACGATCGAAATCCGCCCGGCGACCCCCAGTGACGCACCGCAAATCCTCGCGTTCATCACTGAACTGGCCGACTACGAACGTGCCCGCCATGAAGTCATCGCCAGCGTTGCCGATATCGAGCGCAGCCTGTTCAGCGAAGGTGCCACCGCCCATGGCCTGATTTGCCTGCGCGACGGTGCCCCCATCGGTTTCGCGGTGTTCTTCTTCAGCTATTCCACCTGGCTTGGCAGCAACTGCCTGTACCTCGAAGACCTCTACATCACCCCGGAACAGCGCGGCGGCGGTGCGGGCAAGACCCTGCTGCGGCAACTGGCGAAAATCGCCTGCGCCAACGACTGTGGCCGTTTCGAGTGGAGCGTGCTGGAGTGGAATACACCGGCCATCGATTTCTACAAATCCCTGGGGGCGCAGCCGCAGGAGGAGTGGGTGCGCTATCGGATGGATGGGGCGGTGTTGCGGGATTTTGCTTCGGGTAACTGAAACTTCTTAAAAGATCGCAGCCTTCGGCAGCTCCTACGGATCGATGTACACCGCCAAACCGCGGCGGACGATCCCGTGTAGGAGCTGTCGAAGGCTGCGATCTTTTTTTTGTCGCGTCTCACAATATGGGATTGATATTTATATATTGAGATTTGTCCCGTCTCAGGTTTATAGTCCCGCTCACTCACTGCCAAAAACCAAAACAGGTGAAGCGATGCAGGCGCAATTGATCGCGCTCGACTGGGGGACAACCTCATTACGTGCTTACAAACTGGCTGAAGGCGGCCAAGTGCTCGAACAGCGTTCGCTGTCGTCGGGGATCATGCAGCTGCCGAAAGCGCCGCGAATCATTGGCGGCCGGGAATGCGCCGATGGTTTCGAACTGGCCTTCGATGAGGCTTGCGGCGACTGGCTCGATGCCCAGCCGGATTTGCCGGTGATTGCCTGCGGCATGGTCGGCAGCGCCCAGGGTTGGCGCGAAACGGCCTACCGCGACACGCCGGCGAATGTCGCCACGCTCGGTACTGCCTTGCAAACCGTGCGCAGCCTGCGCGGCGTCGATGTGCACATCGTGCCCGGCGTCATCGAGCGTTCGCCTTTACCGAATGTGATGCGCGGCGAAGAAACCCAGGTGCTCGGCGTGCTGCAAAACCTGACGAGCGAGGCGGGCGCTGATCTGCTGATCGGGCTGCCGGGCAGCCACTCGAAATGGGTGGAAGTGGCCGACGGCTGCATCATGCACTTCGACACTTTCATGACCGGCGAAGTCTTCGCTGTGCTCAGTCAACACAGCATTCTCGGACGCACCCAGCAAAGTGGCGGGTCTTTCGATGGCGATGCGTTTGATCGCGGCGTGCGGGTCGCGTTGTCGGCGGACGGTGACATCGGTCCGCTGTCGACCCTGTTCAGCGCCCGCAGTCTCGGGCTGACCGGCGAGTTGAGCGCCACCGCCCAGGCGGACTATCTGTCCGGCCTGCTGATCGGCCACGAGCTGGTGGCGCTGGCCAACGTGCAACGGCGCCGGCGCAACAGCGTGCATCTGCCTTCGATCATCCTCATCGGCAACACCCAACTCTGTGCCCGCTACAGCCGTGCGCTCGACGCCTGCGGTTTTGCCCGGGTGATCCTGGCCGAACAGGCCACCGAACGCGGGTTGTGGCAACTGGCGCTGGCTGCCGGCCTGGTCACGTGCACCGCATCCCGTTAAACCTGACTGGAGTCCTGACATGCTCAAACAAGCCCTGGCGCAAAACGGCCTGATCGCGATCCTGCGTGGCCTGCGTCCGCAGGAAGCGGCGGACATCGGCGAAGTGCTGTACGCCGCCGGATTTCGCGTCATCGAAGTGCCGCTCAATTCCCCTGAGCCCTACGAAAGTATCCGCATCCTGCGCAGTACCTTGCCCGCCGATTGCCTGATCGGTGCCGGTACGGTGTTGACCCCGGAGCAGGTCGAACAAGTGAAAGCCGCGGGCGGCCAGGTGATCGTCATGCCCCATAGCGATCCGAAGGTTTTACGCGCGGCGAAAGCGGCAGGGCTGTACCTGTCGCCGGGAGTCGCCACACCGACTGAAGCCTTCGCGGCACTGGCTGAAGGCGCCGATGTGCTGAAACTGTTTCCGGCCGAGCAGATGGGCCCGGCAGTCGTCAAAGCCTGGCTCGCGGTGTTGCCGGCCGGAACCCTTCTGGCGCCAGTCGGCGGGATCACGCCGGACAACATGCAGTCGTTCATCGACGCCGGCGTCAAAGGTTTCGGCCTCGGCTCCGGCCTGTTCAAACCGGGCATGACGCCAGCGCAAGTAGCGGCCAATGCCGAGGCCTACGTCGCTGCCTGGAAAGCCCTTCGCTAAGACTTCTTTGAGCGCCGAGCGCGCTGCATCTAATAAGAGAGCCAAAAGATGAAAATCACCAAACTGACCACCTTCATCGTTCCGCCGCGCTGGTGCTTCCTCAAGGTCGAAACCGACGAGGGCGTCACCGGTTGGGGCGAGCCCGTGGTCGAAGGCCGCGCCCACACCGTTGCCGCTGCCGTTGAAGAATTGTCCGACTACCTGATCGGCAAGGACCCGCGCAACATCGAAGACATCTGGACCGTGCTCTATCGCGGCGGCTTCTACCGTGGCGGCGCGATCCACATGAGCGCCCTGGCCGGTATCGACCAGGCCTTGTGGGACATCAAGGGCAAGGCGCTGGGCGTGTCGGTCAGCGACCTGTTGGGTGGCCAGGTGCGGGACAAGATCCGTGTGTATTCGTGGATCGGTGGCGACCGTCCGGCGGATACCGCGCGGGCGGCGAAAGAAGCGGTCGAGCGTGGTTTTACCGCGGTGAAAATGAACGGCACCGAAGAATTGCAATTCCTCGACACCTTCGACAAGGTCGACCAGGCCCTGGCCAACGTCGCTGCCGTGCGCGATGCCGTCGGCCCGAACGTCGGCATTGGCGTGGACTTCCATGGCCGGGTGCACAAGCCCATGGCCAAGGTGCTGATGAAGGAGCTTGATCCGTACAAGCTGATGTTCATCGAAGAGCCGGTGCTCAGCGAAAACTACGAAGCGCTCAAAGAACTGGCGCCGCTGACCAGTACGCCGATTGCCCTGGGTGAGCGCCTGTTCTCGCGCTGGGATTTCAAGCGTGTGCTCAGCGAAGGCTACGTCGACATCATCCAGCCGGATGCCTCCCACGCTGGCGGCATCACCGAAACCCGCAAGATCGCCAACATGGCCGAAGCCTACGACGTGGCGCTGGCGCTGCATTGCCCGCTGGGCCCGATTGCCCTGGCGGCGTGCCTGCAACTGGACGCGGCTTGCTACAACGCGTTCATCCAGGAGCAGAGCCTGGGCATCCATTACAACGAGAGCAACGACCTGCTCGACTACGTCAAAGACCCACGGGTGTTCGACTACGACAAAGGCTTCGTGAAGATCCCGAACGGCCCGGGCCTGGGCATCGAGATCAACGAGGAATACGTGATCGAACGCGCCGCCATCGGCCACCGCTGGCGCAACCCGATCTGGCGCCATGCCGATGGCAGTTTTGCCGAGTGGTGAGTGCCTGACACACCACTGAACCCCTGTGGGAGCGAGCTTGCTCGCGATAGCGTCCTGTCAGTCACATCAATGCCGGATGTGCCGCCGTCATCGCGAGCAAGCTCGCTCCCACAGGGGGGAGTGCAAGTCTTCAAAATTGACCTCAATAACCATAAGAAGAGGCACCCCTCATGCAACCGCAAACCCTCACCGGGCAGGCGTCGTTGGTGACGCCCAGCCGCAAGCGTTTTTTCATCATGGTGCTGTTGTTCATCACTGTGGTGATCAATTACCTGGACCGCAGCAACCTGTCGATTGCCGCCCCGGCATTGACCAGTGACCTGGGCATCGACCCGATCCACGTCGGCCTGATCTTCTCCGCGTTCGGCTGGACCTACGCCGCCATGCAAATCCCCGGCGGCTGGCTGGTGGACCGCGTGCCGCCACGGATTCTGTACAGCGTCGCCTTGCTGCTGTGGTCGGTGGCCACGGTGATGCTCGGCTTTGCCGCCAGCTTCATCGCGCTGTTCGTGTTGCGCATGGCGGTCGGTGCCCTGGAAGCGCCGGCCTATCCGATCAACAGCCGGGTGGTCACCACCTGGTTCCCGGAGCGCGAGCGCGCCACGGCCATCGGTTTCTACACCTCCGGGCAGTTCGTCGGCCTGGCCTTCCTGACGCCGGTGCTGGCCTGGCTGCAGCACGAATTCGGCTGGCACATGGTGTTCGTCGCCACCGGAGCGGTAGGCATTGTGTGGGCGGTGATCTGGTACGCGGTGTATCGCGAACCACGGGATTTCAAAGGCGCCAATGACGCAGAGATTGATCTGATCCGCGAGGGCGGCGGGCTGGTGGATATCCAGGCCGAACAGGCCAAGGTCAAAGCCCGGTTCAGTTGGACCGACCTGGGGATCGTCCTGACCAAGCGCAAGCTGTGGGGCATCTACCTTGGGCAGTTCTGCCTCAACTCGACCCTGTGGTTCTTCCTCACCTGGTTCCCGACCTACCTGGTGAAGTATCGCGGCATGGACTTCATCAAATCCGGCCTGCTGGCGTCGCTGCCGTTTCTCGCGGCCTTTGTCGGTGTGCTGTGTTCCGGGTTCTTCTCGGACTTTTTGATCCGTCGCGGCTACACGGTGGGTTTCGCCCGCAAGTTGCCGATCATCAGCGGCCTGCTGATTTCCACCTCGATCATTGGCGCCAACTTTGTCGAGTCGACGCCCTTGGTGATTGCCTTCCTCGCGCTGGCGTTCTTTGGCAATGGCCTGGCCTCGATTACCTGGTCGCTGGTGTCGACCTTGGCTCCGGCGCGCTTGCTCGGGCTGACCGGCGGGGTGTTCAACTTCATCGGCAACCTGTCGGCGATTGCCACGCCTATCGTGATCGGCTTCCTCGCGACGGGTGATTCTTTTGCCCCTGCAATCACCTACATTTCGGTGCTGGCGTTGATTGGCGCACTGTCCTACATCTTGCTGGTGGGCAAGGTCGAGCGTATCAAGTTGTAGTCGTGGCATTCGGGCGACCATAATGCCGCCCGTTCACTCGCTCAACGGTAAAGGCTGGATATGCAGGAAGACGCCCCAAAAATCGCCAAGGACGCCGCGCCGACCGGCACCCAGACCCTGCTTCGCGGTTTGGGTGTGGTTCACGCCGTGGCCAGCGGCGCCCGGGATCTCAAGGAAATCGCCCGGCTGATTGGCACCACGCGCAGCACCACCCATCGCCTGGCCAGTTGCCTGGTGGACGAGCGTTATCTGCGGGTGGTGCCGCAAGTCGGTTATCTGCTGGGGCCGAAACTGATCGAATTGGGCTTTCAGGCCCGTGAAGAGTTGCCGTTGGTGACCCTGGCCGGGCCGTATCTGGATGAGTTGTCGGCGTTGACCGGCGACACCATTCACCTGGCGATTCGTGAGGGCGACGAAGTGCTGTACCTGCACAAGAATCCGGGGCGCAATGGTCCGGAAATGCGTTCGCGGGTCGGCCATCGCATGCCGTTGGCGCGCACCGGGATCGGCAAGGCGCTGATGCTCGATGATTCGCCGCAAGAGTGGCAGCGCCTGTACGAAGTCAGCCTGCCGGTGGGTGGGAAAAACCAGTTCTGGCCGCAGCACCCGGAGCAATCCTGGGAGCAATTCGAGCAGCGCATGGTCGAGTACGTGGCCGGCGGTTATGCCTTCGACCTGGAAGACAACGAGCCGTCGATCCGCTGCGTAGCCGCGCCGATCCGCGATGCCAGCAAACGCATTGTCGCCGGTATCAGCATCGCCAGTACCGTACCGTATATGCCGCTGGAAAAAATGGCCGAGCTGATTCCCCTGATCAAAGGGGTCACGGCCCGGCTGTCGGCGGAGCTTGGCCTTAAGGTTTAAACCTTGAGGGTCGCCATGTCGATGACGAAGCGGTATTTCACGTCACCGGCGATCATGCGGGCGTAAGCCTCGTTGATCTGGCGGATGTCGAGCATCTCGATGTCGCAGGTGATGTTGTGCTCGGCGCAGAAATCCAGCACTTCCTGGGTTTCGGCGATGCCGCCGATCAGCGAGCCGGCGAGCACGCGACGTCCCAATACCAGTTTGGCGGCATGCACCGGTGGCTCCACCGGTTCGATCAACCCCACCAGGATATGCACGCCGTCGAAACGCAGCGTATCGAGGTATGGGTTGAGGTCGTGCTGCACCGGAATGGTGTCGAGCAGGAAATCGAAGTGACCGGCGGCAGCCTGCATCTGCGCGTCATCGGTGGACACGATCACATGGTCCGCACCCTGGCGGCGAGCCTCTTCGGCCTTGCTTGCCGAGCGGGTGAACAGCGTCACTTGCGCGCCCAGGGCCTTGGCGAACTTGATACCCATGTGGCCCAGGCCACCCATGCCGAGAATCCCGACCTTGTCACCGGCCTTCACGCCGTAGTGCTTGAGCGGCGAGTAGGTAGTGATGCCGGCGCACAGGATCGGCGCGGCGCTGGCCGGGTCCAGTGACTTGGGAATGCGCACCACGAAGTGCTCGCTGACCACGATGCTGTCGGAATAGCCGCCCATGGTGTTGCTACCGTCGACCCGATCCGGGGTGGCGTAGGTCAGGGTCGGGCCTTCGAGGCAGTATTGCTCCAGGTTGGCCTGGCAGGCTTCGCAGCTGCGGCACGAGTCGACCATGCAGCCGACACCGACCAGATCGCCGATTTTGTGCTGGGTGACTTTCGCACCGACGGCGGTTACCTTGCCTACGATTTCGTGGCCGGGCATCAGCGGGTAAACGGCAATGCCCCACTCGTTGCGGGCCTGATGGATGTCGGAATGGCAGACGCCGCAGTAGAGAATCTCGATGGCAACGTCGTCAGGCCTTGGGCTGCGACGTTCGAATTTCACGGGGGCAAGGGGAGTGGTGGCCGACTGGGCGGCGTATCCGATGGCGGTGTACATGGTGAACCTCGCAAAAGCGCTGACGGGTGAGGTGGCGCATTCTGGGCGCCGAACCCTGTACCGGCCATGGTGATTCCTCCGGGTGTCATGCCTATTCCTCCGGCATGCGGGTGTGAGCCGTCGCATTGGTCAGCGGATCTGCGATGATGCTTTCGTCCCTTTTTCCGCGATTTTTTCTGTGAAGTGCCCCGATGCTGTTAACCCGTCACCTTGATGCCAATGCCACCCTGGTTTCGCTGATCGAGCCGCTGTCCACTCGCGACGGTTTCGTCCCGACTGCCTTGCCGGGCGTGCAGGTTCTGCGGGCCAGCTGCGATGTGGCCCGTGGGCCGCAGATCTACGAGCCGAGCCTGGTGATCATCGCCCAGGGCAGCAAACTGGCGTACCTGGGGCCGCGCACCCTGGAATATGGCGCAGGGCACTACCTGATTCAGGCGCTGCCGGTGCCGTTCGAGTGTGAAACCTTTGCCGCGCCGGACGGGCCGATGCTCGGGGTGTCGGTCGCGATCGACCGGGTGATGCTGGGCGAGTTGGTATTGGCGATGGGCCTGGCGCCGGGGCGGCATATTCCGGCGCAAACACCTGAGTCCATGACCTGCGCAGTGCTCGATGATGCGATGCGTGGTTGTGTCGAACGATTGTTGCGTTGCCTGCACGATCCGCTGGAATGCCAGATCATGGGGCAAGCGCGTTTGCGTGAGCTGCTGTTCGTCGCATTGCGCGGTCCGCAAGCCGATGTATTGCGAGCACTGGTGGAGCAGCAGGGGCAGTTCGCCCGGATCGCGGCCTCCCTCAGTCATCTGCATGCGCATTTTGCCGAACCGTTGAACGTCGAGACCCTGGCCAGTTGCGCGAACATGAGTGCATCGACCTTTCACGAGCATTTCAAGCGCAGCACCTTGTTGTCGCCGGTGCAGTATCTGAAGCGATTACGTCTGCTGCGGGCGCAGCAGTTGTTGGTGGGGGAGGGGTTGGGCGTGGCGCAGGTGGCGCATCGGGTGGGGTATCAGAGCACTTCGCAGTTCAGTCGCGAGTACAAACGGTACTTCGAGCGTAATCCTGGCGACGAGCGTGCAGCCTGACTCACCGCCAATCCCCTGTGGGGGCGGCGGTGCGGCGATCCGACTGCTCGCGAAAACGGTGTGTCAGTCAGTATAAATGGTGAAGGATCAACCGTATTCGCGAGCAAGCCCGCTCCCACATTTGTCTTGTGGTGTGGCTTGAATCGCGGGCAACAAAAAGGCCCCCATGTCGGGAGCCTTGATGTTCAGCGGTTCGGCTTACATGTTCGGGTAAGTCGGGCCGCCAGCGCCTTCCGGTGTCACCCAGGTGATGTTCTGTGCAGGGTCCTTGATGTCGCAGGTCTTGCAGTGAACGCAGTTCTGGGCGTTGATCTGGAAGCGCTTCTCGCCGTCTTCCTTGGTGATCACTTCATACACGCCGGCCGGGCAGTAACGCTGTGCCGGTTCATCGTATAGCGGCAGGTTCTTGCTGATCGGGATGCTTGGGTCGGTCAGCTTCAGGTGGCACGGCTGTTCTTCTTCGTGGTTGGTACCGGAGATGAACACCGAGCTCAATTTGTCGAAGCTGAGCTTGCCGTCCGGTTTCGGGTAGTCGATCTTCTTGCAGTCGGCCGCGAGCTTGAGGCAAGCGTAATCCGGCTTGGTGTCGTGCAAGGTGAACGGCAGTTTGCCGCCGAAGATGTTCTGGTCCAGCCAGTTGAAACCGCCACCGACGATGGCGCCGAACTTGTGGATCGCCGGGCCGAAATTGCGGCTGGCGAACAGTTCTTCGTAGAGCCAGCTCTTCTTGAACGCGTCGACGTAGGTGGTCAGCTCTTCGGTGCCATCCTTCTCGGCGAACAGCGCGTCAGCCACGGATTCAGCGGCGAGCATGCCGGACTTCATCGCAGTGTGGCTGCCCTTGATCTTGGCGAAGTTCAGGGTGCCGAGGTCGCAACCGATCAGCGCGCCGCCCTTGAATACCATTTTCGGCAGCGAGTTCAGGCCGCCCTTGCTGATGGCACGTGCGCCGTAGCTGATGCGCTTGCCGCCTTCCAGGTACTGGGCAAGCACCGGGTGATGCTTGAGGCGCTGGAACTCGTCGAACGGCGACAGGTAGGTGTTGCTGTAGGACAGGTCGACGATCAGGCCAACCACGACCTGGTTGTTTTCCAGGTGGTAGAGGAACGAGCCACCGGTGTTCTCGGTGCCCATGATGTCCATCGGCCAACCGGCGGTGTGCACCACCAGGCCAGGCTGGTGCTTGGCCGGATCGACTTCCCAGATTTCTTTCAGGCCGATGCCGTAGTGCTGGGCATCAGCGTCAGTGTCCAGGTTGAAGCGCTTGATCAGTTGCTTGCCGATGTGGCCGCGGCAACCTTCGGCGAACAGCGTGTATTTGCCACGCAGTTCCATGCCGGGGGTGTACAGGCCTTCCTTCGGGTTGCCTTCGCGGTCGACGCCCAGGTCACCGGTGATGATCCCGCGAACCACGCCGTTCTCATCGATCAGCGCTTCCTGAGCGGCGAAGCCCGGGTAGATTTCCACGCCCAGGTTCTCGGCCTGCTGGGCCAGCCAGCGGCACAGGTTGCCCAGGGAGATGATGTAGTTGCCTTCGTTGTGCATGGTCTTGGGCACAAAGAAGTCTGGAATTTTCTGCGCGCTTTCAGCGTTCTTGAGAACGAAGATGTCGTCGCGGGTTACCGGCGTGTTCAGCGGCGCGCCGAGTTCTTTCCAGTTCGGGAACAGTTCGTTCAGGGCCCGTGGTTCGAACACGGCGCCGGACAGGATGTGAGCACCGACTTCGGAGCCTTTTTCGACCACGCAGACGCTGATTTCCTTACCGGCTTCAGCGGCCTTCTGCTTCAAGCGGCAGGCGGCGGAAAGACCAGCGGGGCCGGCACCGACGATGACCACGTCGAATTCCATGTATTCGCGTTCCACAGGTTATCTCCTACTCAAGGCTCAACAGTTTTTTTTCTAATTTGGAAGTCGGGTGTCGCATCCATGAATCCCGGCGCAACGCCGGAAGAGGACAATCGATTGACCACCTTTCTCTTTTGGTGGCGCATTATATCTACACCACTCTCAGCGTCCAATACAAACGTTTGTTTGAATTGGCTCAAAGCCAGAGAAATCAAAGTCACGCGCCTTATGAACGGCCATTTTGGCGTATTGACCGGAATAGGCGTTCCGGTCAAGATACGGGCGGTTTTGCGCTCGCCGTAGGCTGACTGTTGGTTTCAAGAGCACCTCTAAAGACAGGGCGATGGCAGTAGAGAGTGATGTGCTGCGCGGGTTTGATGTGCAGTTTACACGCCGCGATGTTGAATGACTCGTCAGTCACCACTGACGAACGGTCATCCAGATCATGAGCGATGGTCACTTGACAGCTTTGCCGGCGTTTTTGGAGGTGCCCTTGCGCCCGATGAGCATCAACCGCCAGGTTCGCCTAGGCGACTTTCTTTTCACCGGAGAGTAACGAGGAATCCATGAAGGTTCTTGTAGCTGTCAAACGCGTTGTGGATTACAACGTCAAGGTTCGCGTCAAGGCGGACAATTCCGGCGTCGATCTTGCCAACGTCAAGATGTCGATGAACCCGTTCTGCGAAATCGCCGTGGAAGAAGCCGTACGCCTGAAAGAGAAGGGTGTTGCGACTGAAATCGTCGTCGTCTCCGTAGGCCCGTCCACCGCTCAAGAGCAACTGCGCACCGCGCTGGCTCTGGGTGCCGACCGCGCCATCCTCGTCGAGTCCGCCGAAGACCTGACTTCCCTGGCTGTTGCCAAACTGTTGAAAGCTGTTGTCGACAAGGAACAGCCTCAGCTGGTGATCCTTGGCAAACAGGCCATCGACAGCGACAACAACCAGACTGGCCAGATGCTTGCTGCATTGAGCGGCTACGGTCAGGGTACGTTCGCTTCGAAAGTCGAAATCAGCGGCGACAGCGTAGCTGTCACCCGCGAAATCGACGGCGGCGCGCAGACAGTTTCCCTGAAACTGCCGGCCATCGTCACCACTGACCTGCGTTTGAACGAGCCGCGCTACGCGTCTCTGCCAAACATCATGAAAGCCAAGAAGAAGCCTCTCGAAGTGCTGACTCCGGATGCTTTGGGCGTTTCCACCGCCTCCACCAACAAGACTGTGAAAGTCGAAGCGCCGGCTGCACGCAGCGCGGGTATCAAGGTCAAGTCGGTGGCTGAACTGGTCGAGAAACTGAAAAACGAAGCGAAGGTAATCTAAATGACTATCTTGGTTATTGCTGAACACGACAACAAAGTGCTGGCCCCGGCCACGCTGAACACCGTTGCTGCTGCCGCCAAAATCGGTGGCGACATCCACGTTCTGGTTGCCGGCCAGGGCGCTGGCGCCGTGGCTGAAGCCGCTGCGAAAGTCGCTGGCGTGGCTAAAGTGCTGGTGGCCGATAACGCTGCCTACGCTCACCAGCTGCCGGAAAACGTTGCTCCTCTGGTTGCAGAGTTGGGTAAGGGCTACAGCCACATCCTGGCTGCCGCTACTTCCAACGGCAAAAACATCCTGCCGCGCGTTGCCGCTGCACTGGACGTTGACCAGATCTCCGAGATCATCTCGGTAGAAAGCGCCGACACCTTCAAGCGTCCGATCTACGCCGGTAACGCCATCGCTACCGTTCAGTCGAACGCTGCGGTCAAGGTGATCACCGTGCGTGCCACCGGTTTCGACCCGGTTGCAGCTGAAGGCGGCTCCGCTGCCGTTGAAGCTGTTGCTGCTGCCCACGACGCTGGCATCTCCAGCTTCGTTGGCGAAGAACTGGCCAAGTCCGATCGTCCGGAATTGACCGCTGCCAAAATCGTCGTTTCCGGCGGTCGCGGCATGCAGAACGGCGACAACTTCAAACACCTGTACGCCCTGGCCGACAAGCTGGGCGCTGCCGTCGGTGCTTCGCGCGCCGCGGTCGACGCAGGCTTTGTACCGAACGATATGCAGGTCGGTCAGACCGGCAAGATCGTTGCTCCACAGCTGTACATCGCCGTCGGTATCTCCGGCGCGATCCAGCACCTGGCCGGCATGAAAGACTCCAAAGTGATCGTTGCGATCAACAAGGACGAAGAAGCGCCGATCTTCCAGGTGGCCGATTACGGCCTGGTGGCGGACCTGTTCGAAGCCATCCCTGAGCTGGAGAAGCTGGTCTAATCCGGCTGCTTCACTTATAAAGAGCCCGGCCTTTTGGTCGGGCTTTTTTTTGTTCCGGATTTGAATGGGAGTGTGATGCCATGGATCTGCGTCGCCTGTGCGGCTGGTCGTTGCTGCTGCTGGGACTGTCGGCTATGCCGGCACTGTCTGTCGCCGCGGGTAAATGCGAGCACCTGGTGGTCACCGGCAGCCCGGATGCGCCACCGTACCTGTGGCAAGACCCGCAGAATCCCAAATACCTGATCGGTGCCAGCGCCGATTTGCTGCAGCAAGTGGCGGGGGAGTTGGGGCTCAAGGTCGAACTGCTTTATGCCGGCAAACGCGCCCAGGCCCTGGACGAAGTGCGCAGTGGGCGCATGGACATGCTGGCGGACGCGGCGTTGACCGTCAGCGAGCTGGAAACCCTGGATTACATTCATCCAGCCTTGCTGGAAAACGACTATCTGGTCTGGACTCGCAAGGACTCGACCCTGGTCTACAACGAAGCACAGGACCTGCACGGCCATCCCGGTGCCGTGTCGGAAAAGGCCCGAATGACCGCGCAATTCAGCACCTTTGCCGGGCAGCAACTGACCCTCACGCGCACGTCCAACCTGACCCAGGCCTTTCAGAAACTGCTGTTGGGTGAAGTCGAGTTTGTACTGGCAGGGCGTTACTCGGGCATGGCGACTGCACAGACACTGGGCATGGCCGCTGATCTGATCGCACGCTCACAACCGGTCGACAAACCTGGCCTGTACCTGGCGATTTCCCATGACTCGGCCTGCAACGATCCGTGGTTGCGCGGACAGTTGGCCAAAAAGATGACAGAATTGCCCGCGTCCGGACTGACGGAGGCCGTGCTGATGCGCAATATCGAGCGATGGAAAGCACAACGCTCACAACCACAGCCAATCCCCCAGCAACAACCCGTCAGTACCCCAAAACAGTAAGGATTTTCAGTGAGTATTCGACCTCTTTTCGCTGCCGTGGCCTTTGCCGCCCTGGCGGGTTGTGCAACCGATCCTGCGCCGAATGAACAGATTCGCCTGACCGAACAGGCACTCGAACAGGCCAAGGCCGTGGGCGCCACGGCAGACGATGTGCCGGAAATGAAACTGGCCGAAGACAAGTTCAACCGCGCCAAGGGCAACATGACCGATCAATCCTTCAAAAACGCACGCATGCGGGCCGAACAGGCCGAACTCGATGCGCGCCTGGCTGAAGCCAAGGTATTGACGGCCAAGAGCGAGGAACAGTTGAACGTGCTCAACACCCGCATCGCCCGCCTGCGCAAGCAACTGGGAGATGCCCAATGAGCCTCAAGAGCAAAGCCCTCGGCGGTTTGATCCTGGCAGGCTGCGCGAGCCTCTTTGGCTGCGCCAGCCAGCACAGCGAGTCCGCGTTGCAGCAGGCCGGTGCCGACTTTCAGAAGGTCAAGGAAGACTCCAATGTACTGCGAATCGCCCCCAAGGACGTGATTCGCGCCGGTGAATCCCTGGCCCGTGCCGATCGCCTGTCCAGCTATTGGGGCAGCGGTTCGGACGTGGTGCATTACGCCTACCTGAGCCAGCGCTACAGCGCCATTGCCCGGGAACACACCAATCAGGTGCTTAACGAAGAGCAGGCGGCGAAACTCGAACTGGAACGGCAGCGCCTGCAACTGGCACTGCGTGAGTCCAAACTGTTCAGCGTGCAGCAGCAAGGCAAATGGCTCGAGGAGCAGATCCTTGCATTGACCACCAGCCAGACCGACCGCGGGCTGGTGATGACCTTGGGCGATATGCTGTTCGACACCGGCGAAGCGGAATTGAAGCCGTCGGCCAACCGTGTGGTGTTGAAGATCGTGCAGTTCCTGCAACTCAACCCCAAGCGTGTGGTGCGGATCGAAGGTTATACGGACAGTACCGGGGGCAAGCAGGAAAACCTCAAGCTGTCCCGCGACCGCGCACAATCGGTGGCTGACGTGCTGATGGACCTGGGTATCGACGACAAGCGCATCCAGGTCGAAGGTTATGGCGACGAGTATCCGGTGGACGCGAATGCGTCGGAACGGGGTCGGGCGCAGAATCGTCGGGTGGAAATTGTGTTTTCCGACGAAAAGGGCCAGCTCGGCGCCGCCCGGTAGGAGCTGGCGGAGCCTGCGATCTTTTGATCTTGCTCTTGATACTCGAGTGGGGCTGGAAAGATCGCAGCCTCGTTTCACTCGACAGCTCCTACAACCCGGCCTGCCATGCAGCGCCGGTTTTTTTTTGCCTGCCGATTACCGCACAAAACAGTACAGATTTTGCTGACACTGCACTGTACGGTCGACTATTGTGGCAACTGTTCCCGTACACTTCTAAACTGTTCCGGTATTGTTTCACACAAGAATAAAATGCCCGTGAAATCGAGTGCTGCGTCATGACCAACCTTTTGCTCTATCAACGTATTGCTCAACAACTGGCCGAAGACATCCGCCGTGGGGTCTATCAGCCGGGGGAGCGCGTGCCTTCGGTGCGCAAGATGAGCTCGCAGCTCAATGTCAGCCATGCGACGGTGTTGCAGGCGTATGCCAATCTCGAAGATCAAGGGTTGATCCGCGCCCGGCCGCAGTCGGGTTACTACGTGCACCAGACGCCGGCACTCACCGCGCCGACGCCGGACATCGCCCGGGTCGAGCGCCCCGGGCTGGTCACCCGCAGCAGCATCATTCAGCAAGTGCTGGTCGAATCCCGTCGTGAAGGTGTCTTCCCGCTGGGCGCTGCGGTGCCGAGTGTCGACTATTTGCCGGTGCGGGCACTGCATCAGCAATTGGCCAAGGTCACCCGTTTCCATAGCCCGCGGGCCTTCAGCTACATGTTCAGCCCCGGTTTCGAGCCGTTGCGCCGACAGGTGGCGATCCGCATGCGCGATGCCGGCGTGGTGGTCGATCCGTCGGAGGTGGTGATCACTCACGGTTGTGTCGATGCGCTGCAGATGTCCCTGCGCGTGCTGACCCGTCCGGGCGATCTGATCGCGGCCGAGTCGCCGACCTATTACGGCTTGCTGCAACTGGCTGACCTGCTGGGCCTCAAGGTCATCGAGATCCCCAGCGATCCCGCCACGGGCATGAGCCTGGAAGCCCTGCAACTGGCGGCCAACCAATGGTCGATCAAGGCGTTGGTGCTGACCACCCGACTGAGCAATCCATTGGGTGGCACCATGCCCGAGGAGCGGCAGAAACAATTGCTGCGCCTGGCGTCGGACTTCGATATCCAGGTTGTCGAAGACGATATCTACGGTGAATTGATGTTCGAGCAGGGGCGCACCAAGTCCCTCAAGGCCTACGATCGGCTGGACCGGGTGATCTATTGCTCGAGCTTCTCCAAGACCCTGTCGCCTGGCGTGCGGATCGGCTGGATGATTGCCGGCAAGTACCAGCAGGAGATCCAGCGCTTGCAGACCTTCAGTACGCATTCCGCGTGCAGCGTGACCCAGATGGGCATTGCCGCGTACCTGGAAAACGGCGGGTACGACCGGCATTTGCGTTTCATCCGTCAGGAATACCGGAAAAACCTCAGTGCCTTCCAGCTGGCCGTGCAGCAGTATTTCCCGGAAGGTACGCAGATGACCCGGCCTACCGGCGGCTTCATTCTGTGGGTCAGCCTGCCGGGGCGGGTCAACACGCAAGAGTTGCACGTGCGGGCATTGCAGCAGGGCATCAGTATCGCGCCGGGACTGATCTTCAGTAATACCGAGCAATTCAATCACTGCATCCGGCTCAACTGCGGCATCCCGTGGAACCGTGAAGCCGAGCGCGCATTGATGACCCTGGGCATGCTGGCCACCCAACTCTGCCAGGAGATGGCCGTCGGTTTGTAACAGGCTGCGACTACGCTTGTCTTGTGGGCTGCAACAGGCCAGCATATGCATCTCTGCCGTTTGCACCCACCGTTGGATACATGAAACCGACTTTTCCTGCCGCCTGGCTTTTGCTCTGCCTGATTGCGAGTATTCAACCGGCATCCGTCGTGGCGGCTACCGAGCAGGATCAGGCAACCGGCAGTTTCCACGTCGCACCGATAGACACCGCACCTGTAAAAAAAGCCTCGGCGGCGAGTAAGCAGGCTGCGCCCGTGAAAAAGCGTCCGCCCATTGCCTCCAAATCGAAACCGGCCAGCGAGGTGGTAAAGACCGAGCTTCCATCTGCCAAGCTGGACCTGAGCTTGCCCAAGGATATGGTTCAAGAGCTCAAGCCGGTCGGAACGGTGCCGTTGGTCAGGCGTGAACCGTTGTTACCCCAGATGTTCGGTGACAAAAGCGGCAGCAGCGAGTTCCAGCTCAATGGTCGCCTGCTCAGCAACGAAATGCAGCTGCAACTGCGAAATGAAGAACGCCACGAGGTCGAAGGCGCGGCACTGGATTTCGAGTTCAAGCAGTAACCCCGTCAGGATCCGCGAGCCGCAGGCCAGACGCTTTGTCGGAGACTGGCCGGTCATGCCCGTTTGCGTTGAAAAACCCGCTCGCAGGTAATTTAAAACAACTGTTTAAGCGGGTACTCTGTGCCCCGTCCATTAACACATTGCTCGTCGCGAGGAGCTTGTCGTCATGAAATGCCGTGAGGGCTGTGGCGCTTGTTGCATTGCCCCTTCCATCAGTTCGCCGATTCCCGGTATGCCAAACGGCAAGGCCGCGGGGCAGCGTTGCCTGCAACTTTCCTCCGATAACCTGTGCAGTATTTTCGGCCAGCCGGAACGGCCGATGGTGTGTTCTGCCTTCGAGGCCGACCCCGAGGTGTGCGGAAGCAGCAGCGAAGAGGCCATCCGGTTGATTGGCTGGTGGGAACAAATGACGGCGGCGTGATGTGTGGGCTTGCACCTCCGAAAAACCTGAAGGTGATCGGAGGTGCAGGCCCAACGAACGGAACTTCAACAATAAGGAATAAGACTATGGGTTCGCTGCATCGTATGGCTGTGTTGTGTGGTTTGACGGTTGCGCTGGCTACCTCGACGGCCCAGGCCGAAGACTGGAAAGTCAAAAAGGACGAAGACGGCATCAAGATCTCCCTGAGTGAAGTGGCCGGCTCCGACTACAAGGCTTACCAGGGCGTCACATTGATGAAGACCACCATGGCCAAGCTGCGTGCGTTGCAGGAAGACGTACCCGGAGCCTGCGCCTGGATTCACGAATGCAAAACCCAGAAGCTGCTCAAGCACGAAGGTGACCAGAGCTGGACCTACACCCAGTTCAACACCCCGTGGCCGGTTACTCCCCGTGATTCTGTGTTGCACGTCACCACCATCGAAGGCGCCGATGGCAGCCTGACCCGCAAGCTTGAAGGCGTACCGAAGTACATTCCTGAAGAAAAAGGCTTCGTCCGGGTCGCCAAGGTCGACGGTTTCTGGAAGTTCGTCCCCAAGGGCGACCAGATCGAAGTGACCTATCAGGTGCACACTGAGCCGGGCGGCAGCGTGCCGTCGATGGTGGCCAACAAGTTCGTGGTGGATGCCCCGTTCAATACCTTGAAAGCCCTCAAGGAACGCGCCGAGAAGTAAATGTCTCGCGCTTTTGAGGTGACTTCGTAACGCCCCGACTCGATCGGGGCGTTTGCGTTTTTGACCGCTGCGCAGGCTTTAATTTGTTTCTGGATATGCGTTGCACGAAATTTTCACCCACTCTCCAAGACAATTCGCCGGCTCTCCCGTAACACCCTGTGTATTGCTGAATGCAGGATGAAAGAGTCGGGATGAGGGTAGTTATCAATGGCAATGCTGCCGTTGATCGTGCAACATTTGCGCACCGCGCAAACCCCCAGGCCTGGTACGGGCCGAAAAGAGGGCAAGGCGCAGCTGTATTTTTGAAACTTCAACTTCCAATGGGTCCTAAAACGACATGGCAATCCCGGACGCCCTGAATCAGCAGCGAGCTTCTAGTCGCCTGCTGCAACCGACCGTCAAATCGCATCTGGCCTACACGCTGTTGTGTGCCCTGGTCATGATGGTCATGTTCAGCCTGCTGCGCGTCGCGCTGCTGGCTTACAACAGCTCGATGATCCTCGACACACCGGCCTCGACCTTCCTCGAGGCATTCGCCAACGGTCTGCGCTTCGACCTGCGCCTGGTGGTCTATCTCAGTATCCCGTTGCTGCTGGCCTTGTTCAGTGCCCGGGCCATGGCCGCACGCGGGCTGTTCCGTCTGTGGTTGACGATCGTCTCCAGCATTGCGCTGTTCCTGGGCCTGATGGAGATGGACTTCTATCGTGAGTTCCACCAGCGCCTCAACGGGCTGGTCTTCCAGTACGTCAAGGAAGATCCGAAAACCGTGATGAGCATGCTCTGGTACGGTTTCCCGGTGGTCCGTTACCTGCTGGCCTGGGCCGTGGGCACCTGGATCCTGAGCCTGGCGTTCAAGGGCGCCGATCGTGCGACCCGCCCTCGTGGCCCGTTCAGTGGCGGCAGCATCGGCACACGCCAGGTTGCGCCGTGGTACTCGCGTATCGCGGTATTCGTGGTGTGCCTGCTGGTTTGCGTGGTCGCTGCCCGTGGCACCCTGCGCCAGGGCCCGCCGCTGCGTTGGGGTGACGTCTATACCACCGACTCGAATTTCGCCAACCAGTTGGGCCTCAATGGCACGTTGTCGCTGGTAGCCGCCGCCAAGAGCCGGATGTCCGAAGATCGCGACAATATCTGGAAGGCGACCCTGCCGCAGCCACAAGCCCAGCAAGTGGTGCGTGACATGCTGGTGTTGCCGGCCGAGAAATTGGTGGATGCCGACACCGCGGCGGTACGTCGCGATTACACCCCTCCAGCCGACAAGACCCTGCCGATCAAGAACGTCGTCGTAATCCTGATGGAAAGCATGGCCGGTCACTCGGTGGGTGCTCTGGGTGGCCCGGGCAACATCACGCCGTACCTCGACAAACTGTCGAAGGAGGGCTTGCTGTTCGACCGCTTCTTCTCCAACGGTACCCATACCCACCAGGGCATGTTCGCCACCATGGCCTGCTTCCCGAACCTGCCGGGCTTCGAATACCTGATGCAGACCCCGGAAGGCAGCCACAAGCTGTCCGGTCTGCCGCAGTTGCTCAGCGCCCGCGACTTCGACGACGTGTATGTCTACAACGGCGATTTCGCCTGGGATAACCAGTCGGGTTTCTTCAGCAACCAGGGCATGACCAACTTCATCGGCCGTAACGATTTCGTGAATCCGGTGTTCTCTGATCCGACCTGGGGCGTGTCCGACCAGGACATGTTCGACCGTGGCCTGGTCGAACTCAAGGCACGGGAAAACGGCAAGCCGTTCTATGCCTTGCTGCAAACCCTGTCCAACCACACGCCTTACGCCTTGCCGACGCCATTGCCGGTTGAGCGCGTGACCGATCGTGGCAGCCTGAACGAACACCTGACCGCCATGCGTTACTCGGACTGGGCGCTGGGCCAGTTCTTTGAAAAGGCCCGAAAGGAGCCGTACTTCAAGGAAACCCTGTTTGTCATCGTCGGTGACCACGGTTTTGGTAACGAACAGCAGATCACCGAAATGGACCTGGGCCGCTTCAACGTGCCGATGCTGATGATCGCGCCGGGCATCCAGGACAAATTCGGCCAGCGTGACCACACCGTGGGCACTCAGATCGACATCGTGCCGACCATCATGGGCCGCATTGGTGGTGAGGTGCGTCATCAGTGCTGGGGGCGCGACCTGCTCAACCTGCCCGAAGGCGACGCCGGTATTGGTGTGATCAAGCCGTCGGGCAGCGAGCAGACCACGGCCATCCTTACCGCAGACCAGATTCTTGTCCTGCCGAAGGACAAGGACATGGCGCCGAAGTTGTATCAGTATGAATTGGGGGACAAGCCTCGCGCCGAAGTCATTGCCGATGCGCCGCGTACCGCCGAGTTGAAACTCAAGCTCGAAGCGTTCCTGCAAACAGCGACCAAGAGCCTGCTGGACAACACCGCCGGTGTTGTTGATGGCAAGCCGGACTAAGTTGTGACGCAATAGAAAAGAGGCCCTTCAAGGGCCTCTTTTTTTTGCCTGGCGGATATTTATATTCGGCCAAGCAAGAGCAGGATCAACAGCACCACCAATACGACGCCGATGATTCCGGACGGGCCGTAACCCCAACTTCTGGAGTGCGGGAAGACCGGTAAACCACCGATCAGTAACAGGATCAGAATGATGATCAGTATTGTGCCCATGTCTATTTCCTTGTCGAAAATGCAGTGGATTGACCATGCCAATCAAGGTCAGCTGGAATGAAGTAGATTCGAGCTGCTTAAAAATTCCGACTCTTGCGGTTGCAGGAAAATTCCAAGTTTTTTTGAAGTATTTCGGACGGGTTCTTATTTCTTTTGTAGTTGCCTTGGTTGCGTCTGGCGCTCCCGCAGTTTGCTCGGGCCATTCAGCAATCTGATGGAGCGTGGGTCGGGCAATTTCCTTCGCTACACTCGGTGCATCTTCCGAGAACAACAAGGCTGTTTGCTATGCAAAATCGCATGATGATCACTGGTGCAGGCTCTGGCCTGGGTCGCGAAATCGCGCTGCGCTGGGCGCGTGAAGGCTGGCAACTGGCCTTGTCGGACGTTAGCGAGCCCGGCTTGCAGGAAACCCTCAAGCTGGTCCGCGAAGCGGGCGGCGACGGTTTTATCCAGCGTTGCGACGTACGCGATTACAGCCAGTTGACTGCGTTCGCCCAGGCCTGCGAGGTCAAGCTCGGCGGCATCGATGTCATCGTCAATAACGCGGGTGTAGCGTCTGGAGGGTTTTTCAGTGAGTTGTCCCTGGAGGACTGGGACTGGCAGATCGCGATCAACCTGATGGGCGTGGTCAAGGGCTGTAAGGCTTTCCTGCCACTGCTGGAAAAAAGCAAAGGTAAAATCATCAACATCGCGTCCATGGCGGCGCTGATGCAAGGCCCGGCGATGAGCAACTACAACGTGGCCAAGGCGGGCGTGGTGGCGTTGTCCGAAAGCCTGCTGATCGAGCTGGCGCATCAGGAAGTCGGCGTGCATGTGGTGTGTCCGTCGTTCTTCCAGACCAACCTGCTGGACTCCTTCCGCGGCCCGACTCCGGCCATGAAAGCCCAGGTCGGCAAGTTGCTGGAAAGCTCGCCGATCAGCGCCGCCGACATCGCCGACTACATCTATCGGCAGGTCGCCGCCGGCGAGTTCATGATCCTGCCCCACGAGCAGGGACGCATGGCCTGGGCGATCAAGCAGAAGAACCCGCAATTGCTCTACAACGAAATGACCGCCATGGCCGACAAAATGCGCGCCAAGGCCAGGCAATCGGCAAGCTGATCTTGCCCGCAGGCAATGCTGTGGTTAGGGTGGCCGCCATCGGCCATCCTCGCGAGACGCTTGCATGCTCAATTACCTGTGGTTTTTCCTCGCCGCGCTGTTCGAAATTGCCGGTTGTTTTGCCTTCTGGATGTGGTTGCGCCAGGGTAAAAGCATGTGGTGGGTGGTGCCGGCGCTCCTGAGCCTGACCCTGTTTGCCCTGCTGCTGACCCGGATCGAAGCCACCTACGCCGGCCGCGCCTATGCCGCTTACGGAGGCATCTACATCATTGCCTCGATCGGCTGGTTGGCCGTGGTCGAGCGGATTCGCCCCCTGGGTTCGGACTGGCTCGGCGTGGCGCTGTGTGTGATCGGCGCGAGCATCATTCTGTTCGGGCCTCGATTCTCCGTGTCCTGACAGACCAGCCCCTACATTCAATCGGCCTGTCAGACCTTTCCGTAAGTGCCGTACGTCAAGGGCTGTCAGTCCGGTCTGGTTTGCTGTCGGAGCATTGTGGGTGTACGTCGGGCCGGGCATCTTCAAGGGCCAGAAACCCCTGAAGGACACTCCTCATGCTCGTACTCACTCGTGTTGTGGGCGAAACCATTTCCATCGGTGACAACATTACCGTGCGCGTTCTCGCGATCAATGGAAACAACATTCGCTTTGGCGTCGAAGCGCCCCGGGACGTCAATGTGCACCGCTGCGAAATCTACGAACGCATCCAGAAAAAACTGGCGAAAACCAAGGGACGCTGAAGACTTCAGTCAAACAGGTGTTTGGGCACGTCGTGCTTGAGCATCAGTTGGCATTGCTCGCTTTCCGGGTCGAAGACAATCAGTGCCTGGCCCTTGGTCAGCGCCTGGCGCACGCGCAGTACACGGGTTTCCAGGGGCGTGTCGTCACCATTGTCCGTGCCGTCGCGGGTCACGAAATCCTCGATCAGGCGGGTGAGGGTGTCGACTTGGAGTTGGTCGTGGGGGATCAGCATAGGCACCTCGGTTGGATCAATGGCGCGATGCTACGGCGAATGGCCGGTATCGGCTAGCCTGGGATTTGATGTCGTCTGCTCTGACGCCATCGCGAGCAAGCTCGCTCCCACAGGGTTCAGTGGCGAACCGGGTAATTGTGTTCACCACCGATCAACTGTGGGAGCGAGCTTGCTCGCGATGGCGATCTCTCCAGCAACAAAAAAACCGGATCAGCTCTCCGAACGCTGCCCCACCAGGCTGTCCACCGACGGTACCCGCGTGTCGCTTTCCATCTGAGTGTCATGTTCGAGCTGATGGCTGAAGCGATCCAGTGAGCCCTTGGCCGGTTGTGCATCGCTGGCAAACACGGGCGGGCTGAGGATGTACGCACCAAGCAGGCGGCTCAGGGCGGCGAGGCTGTCGATGTGAGTGCGCTCGTAACCGTGGGTGGCATCGCAGCCGAAGGCGAGCAGGGCGGTGCGAATATCGTGGCCGGCGGTGACCGCAGAGTGTGCGTCGCTGAAGTAGTAGCGGAACAGGTCCCGGCGTGCCGGCAACTCGTTGTCGCTGGCCAGGCGCAAGAGGTGGCGCGACAGGTGATAGTCATAGGGCCCGCCGGAATCCTGCATCGCGATGCTCACCGCGTGCTCGCTGGAGTGTTGACCTGGCGCGACCGGTGCGATGTCGATGCCGACGAACTCACTGACATCCCAGGGCAGTGCCGCCGCCGCGCCGCTGCCGGTTTCTTCGGTGATGGTGAACAGCGGATGGCAGTCGATCATCAGTTCTTCGCCACTGTCGACGATGGCCTTGAGCGCCGCCAGCAGTGCGGCCACCCCGGCCTTGTCGTCGAGGTGACGGGCACTGATGTGGCCGCTTTCGGTGAACTCCGGCAGCGGGTCGAAGGCGACGAAATCGCCGACGCTGATGCCCAGCGACTCGCAGTCGGCACGGGTGGCGCAGTAGGCGTCCAGGCGCAACTCGATGTGATCCCAACTGATTGGCATCTCATCCACGGCGGTATTGAATGCGTGCCCGGAAGCCATCAGCGGCAAGACGCTGCCACGGATCACACCACTGTCGGTAAACAGGCTGACCCGGCTGCCCTCGGCAAAACGGCTGGACCAGCAGCCGACGGGCGCGAGGGTCAGGCGGCCGTTGTCTTTCACTGCACGTACCGCCGCGCCGATGGTGTCCAGGTGGGCGGAAACGGCGCGGTCGGGGCTGTTTTTCTTGCCCTTGAGCGTGGCGCGGATGGTGCCGCGACGGGTCAGCTCGAAGGGAATGCCCAGTTCTTCAAGGCGTTCGGCGACGTAGCGCACGATGGTGTCGGTGAACCCGGTGGGGCTGGGAATGGCGAGCATTTCCAGCAGCACTTTTTGCAGGTAACCGAGGTCCGGCTCGGGGATTTTGCTGGTCATGGAAACTCCTGATTGGTTATCGCCTGTTCGGCCGCCTTCGCGAGCAAGCCCGCTCCCACAGGGGAATGCGATCACATGTGGGAGCGGGCTTGCTCGCGAAGGGGCCAGCCCAGGCAACGCATCACTAAGAGACCACCGGCTGACTGTACGGAAACAACAGATCCACAAACCGCTCCGCTGTCGGCTGCGGTTCATGGTTGGCCAGCCCGGCTCGTTCGTTGGCTTCGATAAACACATAGTCCGGCTGGTCAGCGGCCGTCACCATCAGGTCGAGGCCAACCATGGGAATGTCCAGTGCCCGCGCGGCCCGTACCGCCGCATCCACCAGCGTCGGGTGCAGGATCGCCGTGACGTCTTCAAGCACGCCGCCGGTATGAAGGTTCGCCGTGCGTCGCACGAACAGGTGCTCACCGGCCTGCAGAATGCTGCTGTAGTCGTATCCGGCTGCACGCAAGGTGCGCTGGGTTTCCTGGTCCTGCGGGATCTTGCTTTCGCCGCCCGTGGCCGCCTGTCGCCGCCGGCTCTGGGCTTCGATCAATGCACCGATGGAGTGCTGGCCGTCGCCCACCACTTCGGCTGGCCGGCGAATGGCGGCAGCGACCATTTCAAAACCGATCACCACAATGCGCAGGTCCAGGCCTTCGTGGAAACTTTCCAGCAGCACGCGGCTGTCGAAGTGGCGAGCGGCTTCTATGGCTTGCTGCACTTCCTCGATGGTGCGCAAATCCACCGCCACCCCTTGGCCCTGTTCACCATCCAGCGGCTTGACCACCACGCGCTGGTGTTCATCGAGGAAGGCCAGGTTGTCATCGGCGTTACCCGCCAGTTGCTGCGCCGGCAGGTTCAAGCCGGCAGCCTTGAGCACTTTGTGGGTCAGGCTTTTGTCCTGGCACAGGGTCATGCTGACGGCGCTGGTCAGGTCGCTCAGGGATTCGCGGCAGCGTACCCGGCGCCCGCCATGGCTGAGGGTGAACATCCCGGCATCGGCGTCATCGACGTGCACATCGATGCCACGACGGTGTGCTTCCTCGACAATGATCCGCGCGTAGGGGTTGAACGCGGCTTCCGGGCCGGGCCCGAGAAACAGCGGCTGATTGATGCCGTTCTTGCGCTTGATGGCGAAGGTCGTCAGGTTGCGAAAGCCGAGCTTGGCGTAAAGGCTTTTCGCCTGGCGGTTGTCGTGCAGCACCGACAGGTCGAGGCAGGCGAGCCCGCGACTCATGAAGTGTTCGATCAAATGCCGCACAAGCACTTCACCGACACCCGGCCGCGCACAATGCGGGTCGACCGCCAGGCACCACAGGCTGCTGCCGTTCTCCGGATCATTGAAGGCCTTGTGGTGGTTGAGGCCCATGACGCTGCCGATGACTGCGCCGCTGTCTTCGTCTTCGGCCAGCCAGTACACCGGGCCGCCCAGATGACGCGGCGTCAGCAGGGTGGCATCGATGGGCAACATGCCGCGGGCCTGATACAGCTGGTTGATGGCCTGCCAGTCGGCATCGCTTTGCGCGCGTCGAATGCGGAAACCGCGAAACACCCGGGTTGCCTGCCGGTAGTCGCTGAACCACAGGCGCAAGGTATCGGACGGGTCGAGGAACAGCTGCGTCGGCTCCAGTCCCAGTACTTGCTGGGGCGCGGCGACGTACAGGGCAATGTCCCGCTCGCCGGGTTGCTCGTTGAGCAACTCTCCGGCCAGGCTCGCGGCATCGGCAAAGGTGTGTCCGATCAGCAAGCGCCCCCAGCCGCAATGCACGGCAATCGGCGCACCGCCGAGTTCACAGCGATCCTCGGCCAGGCGTGCCTGCAAGCGTTCATAGGAGGGTGACTGGCCGCGCAACAGGCGTTGGCTGATAGCCGTGGCGTGAGGTTTCATCGGTCAGATTCCTTGTTCGCTGAGCCACAGGTTGAGGGCCGCCAGTTGCCACAGCTTCGAGCCGCGTAACGGTGTCAATTGCCCCTGTGGATCAGTCAGTAGACGGTCGAGCATCGCGGGGTTGAACAGGCCGCGATCCTGGCTGGGATCAAGCAGCAGTTCGCGCACCCATTCCAGCGTATCGCCCTGCAAATGCTTGAGGCCCGGCACCGGGAAGTAACCTTTCTTGCGGTCGATCACTTCACTGGGAATCACTTGTCGCGCGGCTTCTTTCAAGACTTGCTTGCCGCCGTCCGGCAGTTTGAAACGCCCCGGAATCCGTGCCGAGAGCTCCACCAGGCGGTAGTCGAGAAACGGCGTGCGCGCTTCCAGGCCCCAGGCCATGGTCATGTTGTCGACCCGTTTGACCGGGTCGTCCACCAGCATCACCGTACTGTCCAGACGCAAGGCCTTGTCCACCGCCGTATCGGCACCGGGCTGGGCGAAATGGGCTTTGACGAAGTCACCGGCGGCGTCATTCGCGGTCAGCCATTTCGGTTGCACGGTGGCGGCGTAGTCGTCGTAACTGCGGTCGAAAAATGCTTCGCGGTACGCGGCATATGGATCGCTCGCGCCGTCCACTTGCGGATACCAGTGGTAACCGGCGAACAGTTCATCGGCGCCCTGGCCGCTCTGGACCACCTTGCAATGTTTGGCCACTTCCCGGGACAACAGGTAGAAGGCGATGCAGTCGTGGCTGACCATCGGTTCGCTCATGGCACGGAACGCGGCGGGCAGTTGTTCGATGATTTCCTTTTCGTCGATGCGCAGTTGGTGATGTTGCGTGCCGTAGTGTCGGGCGATCAGGTCCGAATACTGGAACTCGTCCCCGCGCTCGCCACCGGCATCCTGGAAACCGATGGAGAAGGTCGACAGATTGTCCACGCCGACTTCCCGCAACAGGCCCACCAGCAGACTTGAGTCGACGCCGCCGGACAACAGCACGCCGACATCCACTGCCGCGCGTTGGCGGATGGCGACCGCTTCGCGGGTGCTGTCGAGCACACGGTCGCGCCAGTCTTCGAGGGTCAGATCCATCTCATCGGCGTGAGGGCCATAGGGCAGGGTCCACCAGGTTTTCTGCTCGGTGCGGCCATCGGCTTCGATGCGCATCCAGGTGGCCGGCGGCAGTTTTTCGATGCCCGCCAGCAAGGTGCGCGGTGCCGGGACCACGGCGTGGAAATTCAGGTAGTGATTGAGCGCCACGGGATCGAGGATCGGGCTGATGTCGCCGCCCTTGAGCAATGCCGGCAATGCCGAGGCGAAGCGCAGGCGCTGGCCGGTGCGCGACAGGTACAGCGGTTTCACGCCGAGACGGTCGCGGGCGATGAACAGGCGTTGGGCATCGCGCTCCCAGATGGCAAAGGCAAACATGCCGTTGAGTTTTGGCAGCAAGGCTTCGCCCCAGGCGTGATAGCCCTTGAGCAAGACTTCGGTGTCGCCACCGGAATAGAAGGCGTAACCCAGGTTTTCCAGTTCCGCGCGCAGTTCCGGAAAGTTGTAGATCGCCCCGTTGAAGGCCAGGGACAAGCCCAGTTGCGGGTCGATCATCGGCTGCGCCGAGCCGTCCGACAGGTCCATGATTTTCAGGCGCCGATGGCCCAGGGCAACCGGTCCCTGGCTATGAAATCCCCAGGCGTCGGGGCCGCGAGGGGCCAGGTGGTGGGTGATTCGTTCAATGGCTGCAAGGTCTGCAGGTTGGTGATCAAAACGTAACTCGCCAGCTAATCCGCACATAAATTCCTTACCGGTTTTTCCGTTGGGGAGGGTCGATCGATACCGCACCGAAACAGCGGGTGCTCAGAAAGTGACCCTCATCGGTAAGGGGAGTTTTAGATCGATGAGTTATATGCGCGACTGGCCACGGCCGAATCGCCCGGTGAGGGCGACTTCGGCTGCTGTATCGACTACTTGCCCCGGATCAGGCGCCGCAGGGCAAACCGGTTGGGGTGACAGGCTTCAGCCACACTTCTGGGCAACGGCAGGGGTTCGTTGTCCAGCCAGGCTGCCAGCAGTTCTGCGGACAGCGGCGCGGTGATCAGGCCGCGCGAGCCGTGACCGCTGTTGATGTACAAACCGTCAAGCCATGGGCATTCGACGTCCGGTACCTGCCGGGCGTCCTTGCTTAGTGCTGCATACACCTGAGTGAACACCTGGGTATCGGCCAGCGGGCCGACGATTGGCAAGTAGTCGGGGCTGGTGCAGCGAAAGGCAGCGCGACCCTGGAGACTTTCAGGCGCAAGTTTATCGGCCTGTAGACGCTCGACCAGGTCGTGGGAAATCTCTTCGAGCATGGCCAGGTTGCCCAGGTGTTCTGCCGTGGTCGGCGTCAGGTCATCGCTCTTGAAATCGAAACTGGCTCCCAGGGTATGTTCGCCCAAGCGGGCAGGGGCGACATAGCCTTCGGCACATACCACGGTGCTCAGTGCCTGGCTTTGCGGGGTTTGCGCCAGGCGGGTGATTTGCCCGCGAATGCGTTTGAGCGGCAACTCGGCGCTTTCGGGGAAACGCTGGATTTCAGCCGCGCCGGCGAGTACCACCACGGGGGCGTCGGCAAGCAATCGATCGCCGTCCCAGGCTTGCCAACGGCCTTCAACCTTGCGCAGTTCCAGCGCATCGTGATGGGTGAGCAGTTGAATCTGTGGATGCGCAGCCTGCCACTGGCACAGCGCCGGTGGGTGGACCCAGCCGCCTTCGGGATAGAACAGGCCTCCCTGTGCCAGCCCGATACCGGCCACGGCCTGTGCCTCGGTTTGATCCAGCAGGTGCAACAAGTCCGCCGCAAACGCCGCGGCCAACTGCGCCTGACGCTCGGCCTCCTTGGCATTGAAGGCCAGTTGCAACACGCCGCAATCGTCCCAGTCGCGGCCCCGTTGCAAGTGTTCGAGCAGGCGTCGGGTGTAGCCGAATCCGCTGACGATCATTTGCGACAGCGCCGTGCCGTGGGCGGATAACTTCAGGTAGAGCACGCCCTGCGGGTTACCCGAGGCTTCCCGGGCGATGTCGTCGTGGCGCTCCAGCACTGTCACTTGCCAGCCCCGCGCGGCGAGGCTGGCGGCGCTGGCACAACCGGCCAGGCCGGCACCGATCACCAGTGCCTGGCGCTCGCCGGTCAGCGGAGTTGGGCGGGCGAACCAGGGTTTATCCAGGGCCGGAGCCGGCGTTTCCTGGGGCCAGCCGAGGAACTCGCCGCGCAGGATCTCCCATTTGTGGCCGATGCCAGGGGTGCGTTTCATCTTGAAGCCGGCGGCGTTGAGCAGGCGCCGCACCCAGCCGGTGCTGGTGAAAGTGCTGATGGATGCACCGGGAGCGGCCAGGCGAGCCAGTTCGGCAAACAGTTCGGCGGTCCACATGTCGGGGTTTTTCGCCGGGGCGAAACCGTCGAGGAACCAGGCGTCGATTCGGGCATCGAGTTGCGGCAGTTGCTCCAGTGCATCGCCGATCAGCAGCGTCAGGGTCACGCGGCCGTGGTCCAGCGTCAGGCGCTGAAAGCCCTGATGGATGGCCACGTATTGCTCCAGCAGTTGATCGGCAAACACCTTGAGTTCCGGCCACAGCGCCAGGGCCCGCTGCAAGTCGGCCGGGCTCAGCGGGTACTTCTCGACGCTGACAAAATGCAACCGCGCACCGGCCGCGGCGTGTTGCTCGAACACCTGCCAGGCGCACAGGAAATTCAGCCCGGTGCCGAACCCCGTTTCCCCGATGACCAGCCGCCCGCCTTCGGGCAAGGCCGCAAAGCGCTCCGCCAAACGGTTCTGTTCGATAAAGACGTAGCGGGTTTCGTCCAGCCCCGACTGGTCGGAGAAATACACATCGTCGAACACTCGCGAATACGGGCGACCTTGGTCGTCCCAGTCGAGTTGGGCGTGGGGCAATACAGGTTTCATGGCTGGCTCGGCAACGGCAAGGCCGCCATTCTAGCCGATCGCAGGCGTGGTGCTTGATCCGTGGCAAGACATGCATTGGCCGAGGACGGGAAAATCCCTGCTGGCCTTCAGTTCAATCCGCTAGTCTTGCTCACATCTGGAAGGGAGCCGCTCATGTTTGAATCCGCCGAAATCGATCACGCCATCGACAAAGAAACCTACGACGCCGAAATCCCGGCCCTGCGCGAAGCGTTGCTCGAAGCGCAATTCGAATTGCAGCAGCAACGCCGCTTTCCGGTGATCATTTTGATCAATGGCATCGAAGGTGCCGGCAAGGGTGAGACGATCAAGGTGCTCAACGAGTGGATGGACCCGCGCCTGATCGAGGTCCGCACCTTCGATCAGCAAACCGACGAAGAACTGGCGCGGCCCCCGGCCTGGCGGTACTGGCGGATGCTCCCGGCCAAGGGGCGCATGGGGATTTTCTTCGGCAACTGGTACAGCCAGATGCTGCAGGGGCGGGTCCATGGCGAGTTCAAGGATCCGCGCCTGGACCAGGCGATCAACGGCGCCGAGCGCCTGGAAAAGATGCTTTGCGACGAAGGTGCGCTGATCTTCAAGTTCTGGTTTCACCTCTCCAAGAAGCAAATGAAGGCACGCCTCAAGGCGCTGGCCGACGATCCGCTGCACAGCTGGCGCATCAGCCCGCTGGATTGGCAGCAGTCGCAAACGTACGACAGGTTCGTGAAGTATGGTGAACGGGCGCTGCGCCGCACCAGCCGTGACTATGCACCCTGGCATGTGATCGCCGGAGCGGATGCCCACTATCGCAGCCTGGCCGTGGGACGGATTCTGCTGGCGGGCCTGCAAGGCGCATTGAAGCGACCGAAGATCCATCCGGAAAAGGTCAGCGCCGCGCCAGTGTTCCCCAGTGTCGATCAAGTGAACCTGATCGACAGCCTGGATCTGACCCTGCAGTTGGACAAAGAAGATTATGAAGAACAGCTGATCACCGAGCAGGCGCGGTTTTCCGGGTTGATGCGTGACAAACGCATGCGTCGCCACGCGTTGGTGGCAGTGTTCGAGGGCAATGACGCGGCCGGCAAGGGCGGGGCGATCCGCCGGGTAGCGGCAGCGCTTGATCCGCGCCAGTACAGCATCGTGCCGATTGCCGCGCCCACCGAGGAAGAACGGGCGCAACCGTATCTGTGGCGTTTCTGGCGGCACCTGCCGGCCCGGGGCAAGTTCACCGTGTTCGACCGCTCATGGTATGGCCGGGTGTTGGTGGAGCGCATCGAAGGTTTTTGCAGCCCGGCGGACTGGCTGCGTGCCTACGGTGAAATCAACGATTTCGAAGAGCAGCTCACCGACGCCGGTGTGATCGTGGTCAAGTTCTGGCTGTCCATCGACAAACTGACGCAACTGGAGCGCTTCGAGGCGCGCGAAAAGATTCCCTTCAAGCGCTTCAAGATCACTGAAGATGACTGGCGCAACCGTGAAAAGTGGGACGATTATCGCGGGGCGGTCGGCGACATGGTCGACCGTACCAGCACCGAGATTGCGCCATGGACCCTGGTGGAAGCCAACGACAAGCGCTGGGCACGGGTCAAGGTGCTGCGCACCATCAACCGGGCGCTGGAGCAGGCTTTCGAAAAAACCGACCGGCATGAACGCAAGCGCAAGGACAAGGATTGAGGCCATGGTTACGCATACGCGAGGTGAATGATCGTCGCGGTCGGTGAAGGGCTGGACTTATGCTCGATCCACTCCAAACCGATAACAACAATGAGGTATGCCATGCGTGAAGTGGTGATCGTCGACAGCGTGCGGACCGGCCTGGCCAAATCCTTTCGCGGTAAATTCAACATGACCCGCCCGGACGACATGGCGGCACACTGTGTCGATGCGCTGTTGGCGCGCACCGGAATCGATCCGGCGAGCGTCGAGGACTGCATCGTCGGCGCCGGCTCCAACGAAGGCGCCCAGGGTTTCAATATCGGTCGCAACGTCGCGGTGCTCTCGCGCCTGGGCATCGGCACGGCCGGCATGACCCTCAACCGGTTCTGTTCCTCGGGCTTGCAGGCGATCGCCATTGCCGCCAACCAGATCGCTTCGGGGTGCAGCGACATCATCGTCGCCGGTGGCGTCGAGTCCATCAGCCTGACCATGAAAAGCGTCAACACCGACAACCTGATCAACCCGCTGCTCAAGGAACAGGTGCCGGGCATCTACTTCCCGATGGGCCAGACTGCTGAAATCGTCGCGCGTCGGTACAACGTCAGCCGTCAAGAGCAGGACCTATACGCGCTGCAAAGCCAGCAGCGCACCGCAGAGGCTCAGGCCGCCGGGCTGTTCACTGATGAAATCGTGCCGATGGCGGTGAAGTATCGCGTCGAAGACAAGGCCACCGGTCAGGCACAGATCCTCGACGGCATCGTCGACCGCGATGACTGCAACCGCCCGGACACCACCCTGGAAAGCCTGGCCGGATTGAAACCGGTGTTCGCCGAAGATGGCTCGGTCACGGCGGGCAACTCTTCGCAGTTGTCTGACGGCGCGTCCATGACCCTGGTGATGAGCCTGGAGAAAGCGCTGGAACTGGGGCTCAAGCCGAAAGCGTTCTTCCGTGGTTTTACCGTCGCCGGTTGCGCGCCGGACGAAATGGGCATCGGCCCGGTGTTCTCGGTACCGAAACTGCTCAAGGCCAAAGGCTTGCGGATTGACGACATCGACCTGTGGGAACTCAACGAAGCGTTCGCCTCGCAATGCCTGTACAGCCGCAACCGCCTGGAAATCGACAACGCCCGGTACAACGTCAACGGCGGTTCGATTTCCATCGGTCACCCGTTCGGCATGACCGGTTCGCGTCAGGTCGGGCATCTGGTTCGTGAATTGCAGCGACGCAATTTGCGGTATGGCATCGTCACCATGTGCGTGGGTGGCGGGATGGGGGCGACCGGGCTGTTTGAAGCAGTGCGTTAATTTTCATTGTTTTGTGTGACTTCTCAGATCGCATTCGTCGGAACGCCGCCCGGAGCAAGCCCGCTCCCACATTCAACCGTATATACCTTGAGTACTCGGTCAAATGTGGGAGCGGCGGTGCGACGATTCGACTTGCTCGCGAATGCAGACGACGCGGTTTACCGGCTCATCCATAGCCCCCTCAAAGATTACGACCCGCACAGTTTCATTCGCGGCCAGACTGAAACTGTCCCTGTGTACGCCACCGCTGCGAGCCTAGAATGACGACTCTTGTCAGTTGGCGTTGGGGTTCACATGCACATTTCATCGGGTCGCTGGGGTTACGGTCTGTTCCTGGCCTTGTTGACCGCGTTGTTGTGGGGAATCCTGCCGATCAAGCTCAAGCAAGTCTTGCTGGTGATGGACCCGGTGACGGTGACCTGGTTTCGCCTGCTGGTGTCCGGCGGCTGCCTGTTCATTTACCTGGCGGCCACCAGGCGCCTTCCCTCTCGCAAAGTGCTCGGTCCTCGTGGTGGCTGGCTGGTGCTGATGGCGGTGCTCGGCCTGGTCGGTAACTATGTGCTGTATCTGATGGGCCTGAACCTGCTCAGCCCCGGCACGGCGCAACTGGTGGTGCAGATGGGCCCGATCATGCTGCTGATCGCCAGTCTGTTTGTGTTCAAGGAGCGTTTCAGCCTGGGGCAGGGGATTGGCTTGCTGGTGCTGCTGATCGGCTTTGCGCTGTTTTTCAACCAGCGCTTGAGTGAGTTGCTCACGTCGCTGACCGACTACACCGCCGGCGTGCTGCTGGTGCTGCTGGCGTCCACGGTCTGGACCTTCTATGCCCTGGGGCAGAAGCAATTGCTGACGGTGTGGAATTCGCTGCAGGTGATGATGGTGATCTACCTGTTCTGCGCGGCGCTGTTGACGCCATGGGTGCATCCGCTCGAAGCGTTGCAATTGAACCCCTTGCAGGGTTGGTTGCTGCTGGCCTGCTGTCTCAATACCCTGATTGCCTATGGCGCGTTTGCCGAGGCCCTGGCCCATTGGGAAGCCTCTCGGGTCAGCGCGACGTTGGCCATAACGCCGTTGGTGACCTTTGCCGCGGTTGCCATGGCGGCGTGGCTGTGGCCCGACTATGTGCATGCCGAGACCATCAATGGCCTGGGATATGGCGGTGCGGTGCTGGTGGTGCTGGGGTCGGCGCTGGTGGCGTTGGGGCCTTCGTTGATTGCCGGGCTGAAGGCGCGGAAGGTGCGGATGGCCTGAAGATCAAAAGATCGCAGCCTGCGGCAGCTCCTACAGGGATAGGCATTTACATGTAGGAGCTGCCGCAGGCTGCGATCTTTTCGCTTCACTGCAAATCTCAGCCCTTGGCCCCAGCCTCCAGCATGTTCTCCGGCCTCACCCACGCATCGAACTCTTCGTCAGTCAGATACCCGAGCTGCAGCGCCGCCTCGCGCAAGGTCAGGCCTTCGCTGTAGGCCTTCTTGGCGATCTCCGCTGATTTGTCATAGCCAATGTGCGGGTTGAGCGCCGTCACCAGCATCAGGCCACGCTCCAGGTGTTCAGCCATTTTTTCCGCATCCGGCTCCAGACCGGCCACGCAGTGCTGCTGGAAGTTGCTGCAGCCATCAGCCAGCAAACGGATCGATTGCAGCAGGTTATGGATGATCACCGGTTTGAACACGTTGAGCTGCAAGTGGCCCTGACTGGCGGCAAAGCCGATGGCGACGTCGTTGCCCAACACCTGGCAGGCCAACATCGACAGCGCTTCACACTGGGTCGGGTTGACCTTGCCCGGCATGATCGAACTACCCGGTTCATTGGCCGGCAGCCTGACTTCGGCGAAGCCGGCGCGCGGGCCGGAACCCAGAAGGCGCAAATCGTTGGCGATTTTCATCAGCGTCACGGCGAGGGTTTTCAGCGCGCCGGACAGCGTGGTCAGCGGCTCATGGCCGGCCAGCGCGGCAAACTTGTTCGGTGCCGTGATGAACGGCAATCCGGAGAGGGCGGCCAATTCCGCGGCGATGGCCTCACCGAAGCCGTGGGGTGAATTGAGCCCGGTGCCGACGGCCGTTCCGCCCTGGGCCAGCTCGCAGACCGCGGGCAGTGCGCTGCGGATCGCCCGCTCGGCGTAATGGAGTTGGGCAATGAAGGCCGATATTTCCTGTCCGAAGCTGATCGGTGTCGCATCCATCATGTGCGTACGGCCGGTCTTGACCAGTTTCATGTGGCGGGCGGCCAGCTCGGCCAGCCCGCCGGACAGTTCGCTGATCGCCGGCAGCAAGTGCTGTTGCACCGCCTGGACGGCGGCGATGTGCATGGCGGTGGGGAAGCAGTCGTTGGAGCTCTGGGAGCGATTGACGTGATCGTTGGGGTGCACCGGGGACTTGCCGCCACGGGGGTTGCCGGCCAGCTCGTTGGCGCGACCGGCGATCACTTCGTTGACGTTCATGTTGCTCTGGGTACCGCTGCCTGTTTGCCAGACCACCAGCGGAAACTGGTCGTCGTGTTCGCCGGCGAGCACTTCGTCGGCCGCCTGCTCGATCAGGCGGGCAATATCGGCGGGCACGTCGCCGTTGCGATCATTGACCCGTGCCGCGGCTTTCTTGATCAGCGCCAAGGCATGCAACACGGCCAGCGGCATGCGTTCGTTGCCGATGGCGAAGTTGATCAGCGAGCGTTGTGTCTGAGCGCCCCAATAGGCTTCATCCGGGACTTCAACCTGGCCGAGGCTGTCGGTTTCGATACGGCTCATCTTGCTCACTCCTGTAGGTCCGATTGCGCAGTTTAGGCCGTGATCGACGGCCGTGGTTCCATCAGTCTGAATTTGACCATTGAACCCCTCTAAATCAGGTGCGACAAGGCTTGGGGTTGAGCGACACACTTTTTTAGGCGCAGAATGGACGCCCTTGGGGTCTTACCTCGCCAGCTAGAAAAGGAAACTCGATGACTCGTCTTCGTGCCATCTGTACCGCCGTTGCTTTGGTCTGCGCCAGCGGCCAGGTTTTTGCCGACACCGCCAGCCATAACGCCAGTGCCGAGGCTTTCCTGACCATGGCGCACGCTGACAAACTGGGCACCCCGGTGTACATGCAAGTACAGCAGATGTTTGCCCAGCGTTTCGAACAGACCAAAGCCCCTGAGTCGAAAAAGGCCGTGCTGGAAACCTACCAGGCCAAGGCCAACGCCGCTCTGGACCAGGCCATTGGCTGGAACAAGCTGAAGCCGGACATGGTCAAGCTCTACACCACCAACTTCACCGAATCCGAGCTCAAGGACCTGGTTGCGTTCTACCAGTCGCCACTGGGCAAGAAAGTCCTGGAAAAAATGCCTCAGCTGACCCAGCAATCGGCCCAGATGACCCAGGCCAAGCTGGAAAGCGCGGTGCCGGTGGTCAACAAGCTGCTGGCTGACATGACCGCCGAGCTGACGCCGAAAGACGCAGCCGCGCCAGCCAAGAAAAAGCCTTAAGCGGAGTCCGGTATGACCATGCAACAACGCATCGAATCGACGCTGGGCCTGCTTCAGCCCGAGCATCTGCAAGTGCTGGATGAAAGCCACATGCACAGCCGTGGGCTGCAAACCCATTTCAAGGCCGTGGTGGTCAGTACGCAGTTCGAAGGCCTGAACCGGGTCAAGCGTCACCAGAAGGTCTACGGCACGCTCGGCGAGCTGATGGGAGAGTTCCATGCGTTGGCGCTGCATACCTACACGCCAGAGGAATGGGCCCGGATCGACGCGGCTCCGGCCTCGCCGACCTGTGCCGGTGGCAGCAAGCATTAAGCTCAAAAGATCGCAGCCTGCGGCAGCTCCTACAGGAATACGCATTCCCATGTAGGAGCTGCCGCAGGCTGCGATCTTTTTTGTTAGAATGCCCAACGCGCCGCTAACCCGGCGCGTTTTTTTTCGCATCCGGTTCACCCCTTACGAGGGTAGCCACCTGGAGATTTACCCATGACACAACAGATTGTCGTGGCGGCACTGTATAAGTTCGTCACCCTGGAAGATTACGTCGCCTTGCGCGAGCCCCTGCTGCAAGCGATGGTCGACAATGGCATCAAAGGCACCCTGCTGATTGCCGAAGAAGGCATCAACGGCACCGTGTCCGGCAGCCGCGAAGGCATTGACGGGCTGATGGCCTGGCTCAAGAACGACCCGCGCATGGACGACATCGACCATAAAGAGTCGTACTGCGATGAGCAGCCGTTCTACCGCACCAAAGTCAAACTCAAGAAAGAAATCGTCACCCTCGGCGTGGAAGGCGTGGACCCGAACAAAAAGGTCGGCACCTACGTCGATCCGCGGGACTGGAACGCCCTGATCAGCGACCCGGAAGTGTTGTTGATCGACACCCGAAACGATTACGAAGTCTCGATCGGTACCTTCGAAGGCGCCATTGACCCGAAAACCACCAGTTTTCGCGAATTTCCCGACTACATCAAAGCTAACTTCGACCCGGCCGTACACAAGAAGGTCGCAATGTTCTGTACCGGAGGCATCCGCTGCGAGAAGGCGTCGAGCTACATGCTCAGCGAGGGCTACGGTGAGGTTTTTCACCTCAAGGGTGGCATCCTGAAGTACCTCGAAGAGGTGCCGCAGGAAGAAACCAAGTGGCAGGGCGACTGCTTCGTGTTCGACAACCGCGTGACCGTTCGTCACGACCTGAGCGAAGGCGACTACGATCAATGTCATGCCTGCCGCACGCCGGTGAGCGTGGAAGACCGCGCGTCCGAGCATTACGTGGCCGGCATCAGTTGCCCGCATTGCTGGGATAAGCTGAGTGAGAAGACCCGTCGCAGCGCGATCGACCGGCAGAAGCAGATCGAACTGGCCAAGGCTCGTAACCAGCCTCACCCGATCGGCTTCAACTACAAGCAAGCATCCTCCGAGGCCTGAACCATGTCTGCGCGCCTGCTCTATGTGATGGACCCGATGTGTTCCTGGTGCTGGGGGTTTGCCCCGGTGGCCAACGCACTGGTCGAGCAGGCGCAAGCCGCGGGTGTGGATGTGCATCTGATCGTGGGTGGTTTGCGCACCGGTAGCGGTGCGGCGCTGGAGCCGACCACCCGCCGCTACATCCTGGAACACTGGCAGGCGGTCACCGAGGCCACCGGCCAGCCCTTCAAGTTCGAGGGCGCGTTACCCGATGGCTTTGTCTACGACACCGAGCCTGCCTGCCGGGCACTGGTGACGGCGCGCGCACTGGCGCCGGATTGCGCCTGGAAGCTGCTCGGGCTGATCCAGCATGCGTTTTATGTCGAAGGCCGGGACGTCACCCGCGCCAGCGTGCTGGTGGAACTGGCCGAGCAGGCCGGCGTGCCGCGTATCGAGTTCGCCGCCGCTTTCGACCGTGCCGACATGCACACGGCGACTGAAGCCGATTTCACCTGGGTCCAGGACCTGGGCATTGCCGGTTTCCCCACTCTGTTGGCCGAGCGTAACGGCCAACTGGCGTTATTGACCAATGGCTATCAGCCGTTGAGCGAGTTGTCCGCGCTGCTCGGCCGCTGGCTGGAGCGTGCTGCCTGTGCATGACCTGCCTGATGATGTCGCACCCGCTAAACGTGTCGACCGTCTGAGCTGGGCGGAAATCCGCCGCCTGGCCCTGCATCACAAGAAATCCCTGTGGATCGCCAACGGCGTGGCCGTGCTGGCGACCTTGTGCAGCGTGCCGATCCCCTTGCTCCTGCCGTTGCTGGTGGACGAGGTGTTGCTGGGGCATGGTGATGCCGCGCTGAAGATCATGAACCATGTGCTGCCCGAAGGCTGGCAGAAGGCCGCGGGTTACATCGGGCTGATGCTGGTGGTGACTTTGACCCTGCGTTGCTCGGCGTTGCTGTTCAACGTGGTGCAGGCGAAATTATTCGCCGGGCTGGCCAAGGACATCGTCTATCGCATTCGCATACGCCTGATCGAGCGTCTCAAGCGTATCTCCCTGGGCGAGTACGAAAGCCTGGGCAGCGGCACGGTGACCACGCATCTGGTCACCGACCTGGATACGCTGGACAAATTCGTCGGCGAAACCCTCAGCCGTTTCCTCGTGGCCATGCTGACCCTGGTCGGCACGGCGGGCATTCTGATGTGGATGCACTGGAAACTGGCATTGCTGATTCTGCTGTTCAACCCGCTGGTGATCTACGCCACGGTGCAGTTGGGCAAGCGGGTCAAGCACCTGAAGAAACTCGAGAACGACAGCACTTCGCGCTTTACCCAGGCACTGACCGAAACGCTGGATGCCATCCAGGAAGTTCGCGCCGGCAACCGCCAGGGGTTTTTCCTCGGTCGCCTGGGGCAACGCGCCCGGGACGTGCGTGACTATGCGGTGAATTCGCAATGGAAAACCGATGCGTCGAACCGTGCCAGCGGTTTGCTGTTCCAGTTCGGCATCGATATTTTCCGGGCTGCGGCGATGCTCACCGTGCTGTTTTCCGACCTTTCAATCGGCCAGATGCTCGCGGTGTTCAGCTACCTGTGGTTCATGATCGGTCCGGTTGAGCAACTGCTGAACCTGCAATATGCCTACTACGCTGCCGGCGGTGCGCTGTCGCGGATCAACGAACTGCTGTCCCGGGCCGATGAGCCCGAATACCCGGGCGGCGTCGACCCTTTCGCCGGTCGCGAGACGGTCGGGCTTGAAGTACAAGGGTTGAGCTTCGGTTACGGTGATGAACTGGTCCTGAACCAGATGAACCTGTCTATCGCCCCCGGCGAAAAGGTCGCGATCGTCGGCGCCAGTGGCGGTGGCAAGAGCACGCTGGTGCAGCAGCTGCTGGGCTTGTACACGCCGTTGGCCGGAACCATTCGCTTCGGCGGTTCGACCCAGCAGGAGATCGGCCTGGAAACGGTGCGGGAAAATGTTGCCGTGGTCCTGCAACATCCAGCGCTGTTCAACGACACCATCCGGGCCAACCTGACCATGGGCCGCGAACGCAGTGACGAGGCCTGCTGGCAGGCACTGGAAATCGCCCAATTGCACGGCACCGTCCGGGATTTGCCCAATGGCCTGGACAGTATCGTCGGGCGTTCCGGGGTGCGGTTGTCCGGCGGGCAACGTCAACGCCTGGCCATCGCCCGGATGGTACTGGCCGAACCCAAGGTGGTGATCCTCGACGAAGCCACCTCCGCGCTGGACGCCGCCACCGAATACAATCTGCACCAGGCACTGGCGCGTTTCCTGAGCAACCGCACCACGTTGATCATCGCCCATCGTCTTTCGGCGGTAAAACAGGCTGACCGTGTGCTGGTGTTCGACGGCGGGCAAGTTGCCGAAGACGGCGACCACCAGCAACTGATCGCCGAGGGTGGGCTGTACGCCAAGCTGTATGGGCATTTGCAGCGGTTGTAGGAGATGGCATCAAAGTTGCAGGGCGCTAATTCAATACTATAAAAAAACATCATCGCGAGCGGATTCAGTGGCCGCGATACGCCCTCCGGGCAAAGCTTGTCGCTTGCCGGGATCGGAATCGCAACCTAGTCTAGCTAAGGCGATTTCGTCCGGAAGACGAACAAGCAGTGCTAATGCAAGGGACCTCATGAATCAAACGCGGACTCTCGGAACGCCACGGTTGTTGGGCATCGTCTGGCCATTTATCGCCGTTGTGGTGTTTCAAGCCTTGCTGGGCGGCGTTAGCCTTTATGTGCTGTCGGCGGTCCGCGGCTATGTTGCCGGCGAAAGCCTCTGGTCCAAAGGCCAGAAAGACGCCATTTATTATCTCAACCTCTATGCCGACAGCGGCGACGAAGCGATTTTTCATAAATACCAGAACGCCATTTCCGTGCCTCAGGGCGGGCATGAATTACGCGTGGCGCTCGATCATCGGCCGCCGAACATCGAGGCGGCACGTGTGGCGATCCTCAAGGGCGGCAACCATCCGGATGACATCTCCAGTGTGATCTGGCTGTACCTGAATTTCCGGCACTTCAGTTACCACGAGAAAGCCATCGACCTTTGGAGGGTGGGCGACGGGTATCTGGTGCAGCTCGATGCCATTGCGCGGGAGATGCATCAGCGCATCACCACCAGGCAGGCCACCGATGCCGATATCAAGCGCTGGAAGGATCAGATATTCGTCATCAATGAAAGTGTGACACCGGCGGCGAAGGCCTTCAGCGATGCCTTGGGCGAAGGCTCGCGGATGATCCTGCGACTGTTGCTGGTGACCAACCTCGCCACAGCCCTGGGCTTGATTGCATTGGCCTTGATGCGCACCCATAAGCTGCTCAAGCAGCGCCATGCCTTTGCCGATGCGCTGCAGGTGGAGAAAGAACGGGCGCAGATCACCTTGCAATCGATAGGCGACGGAGTGATCACCACGGATGTTTCCGGTGCGATCGCCTACATGAACCCGGCGGCCGAGGCGTTGACCCACTGGAAGGCCGAGCAGGCGACGGGGTTGCCTCTGGCGGCGCTGTTCAACCTGTTGGACGAAAATGCCCAGACCGATGGCTTTACCCTGATCGAGCATATTCTGAGCGGCCAACTCAGTGGTGGCAGTGAACACTCCAAACTGATTCAACGCCTGGACGGCAGCACGGTGTCCGTCACGCTGGTGGGCGCGCCGATCCGCAATGCCGGCAAAGTCAGCGGGACGGTGCTGGTGCTGCATGATATGACCCAGGAGCGGCAATACATCGCCAATCTGTCGTGGCAGGCGACCCATGATGCCTTGACCGGTCTTGCCAACCGTCGGGAGTTCGAATATCGCCTGGAGCAGGCGCTGCACAACCTGACCCGATACGCGGGTCGCCATGCCCTGATGTTCCTCGATCTGGACCAGTTCAAGCTGGTCAACGATACCTGCGGCCACGCGGCGGGCGACGAACTGTTGCGGCACATCTGCGCGCTGTTGCAATCCGGGCTGCGCGAAGGCGATACCCTGGCGCGCCTTGGCGGCGACGAGTTTGGCATCCTGCTGGAAAACTGCGCACCGGAAGCGGCGGAGAAAATTGCCGAAAGCCTGCGCCAGACTGTGCAGAACCTGCATTTTGTCTGGAAGGGCCGGCCTTTCGTGACCACGGTCAGTATCGGGCTGGTCCATGTCGCGCAGAATCCGACGACGCTCGAAGCCTCGCTGCGTGCTGCCGATATGGCGTGCTACATGGCCAAGGAAAAGGGGCGCAACCGGGTCCAGGTCTATCATCCGGATGACTCGGAGTTGTCCCTGCGCTTCGGTGAAATGGCCTGGGTGCAGCGTTTGCACATGGCGCTGGAGGAAGACCGCTTCTGTCTGTACGCCCAGGAAATTGCCCCCTTGGGCCATGTCGAGCAGGGTAGCGGGCACATTGAAATTCTACTGCGATTGCATGATGAAGCCGGGCGGATGATCTTGCCTGACAGCTTCATTCCGGCTGCCGAGCGTTATGGCCTGATGAGCTCGCTGGATCGTTGGGTGGTGCAGAACGTGTTCAAGATCATTGCCCAATGCCGGGCCGAGCAAGGCCCCGGGCCGCTGGCCATGTGTGCGATAAATCTGTCAGGCACGACGATCGGGGATGAGGCCTTCCTGGACTTCTTGCGCGAACAGTTTGTGACGTATTCGATTCCGCCTGAAATGATTTGTTTTGAAATTACTGAAACCAGTGCTATTTCAAATCTTGGCAGCGCCATTCGATTCATTAATGAACTCAAAGGCTTAGGCTGCCATTTTTCCCTGGACGATTTTTGTGCCGGAATGTCCTCGTTCGCGTACCTGAAACATTTGCCTGTAGACTTCCTGAAGATCGACGGGAGTTTCGTAAAGGATATGCTGGACGACCCGATTAACCGCGCCATGGTCGAAGTGATCAATCACATTGGCCATGTGATGGGTAAGCGTACGATTGCCGAGTTTGTCGAAACGCCCCAGATCGAGCAGGCATTGCTGGAGATCGGGGTAGATTACGCTCAAGGGTATGTGATTGAACGCCCGCAGTTGTTTACCTGCGACAGCTTGTTGAGTCGCCCTGCCAGGCCTCAGCCGCTGCTGTTCAAGGCGCCAGGCACGTTCCGTTGAAACTCCTGCCGGTCTTACAATCACAATCAAAAGGAGCTCGACAGTGATCGATACATTCAACCGAACCGGACCGCTCATGGAAGCTGCAAGTTACCCTGCCTGGGCCCAGCGCCTGATCCAGGATTGCAGCGAGAGCAAGCGCCGGGTTGTCGAACACGAACTGTACCAACGCATGCGAGACAACAAACTCAGTGCGAAGACCATGCGCCAGTACCTGATCGGAGGCTGGCCGGTGGTCGAACAGTTCGCGTTGTATATGGCACAAAACCTGACCAAGACCCGCTTTGCCCGTCATCCCGGCGAAGACATGGCCCGTCGCTGGCTGATGCGCAACATCCGCGTCGAACTGAACCACGCCGATTACTGGGTGCACTGGAGTCGCGCGCACGGTGTCAGCCTGGAAGAGTTGCAGGCCCAGCAGGTTCCCCCCGAGCTTCACGCCCTTAGCCATTGGTGCTGGCACACCAGTTCCGCCGACTCGCTGATCGTCGCGATTGCCGCCACCAACTACGCCATCGAAGGGGCGACCGGGGAATGGTCGGCGGTCGTGTGTTCCAACGGTATCTACGCCGCCTCGTTCCCCGAGGAAGATCGCAAGCGGGCGATGAAGTGGCTGAAGATGCATGCCCAGTACGACGATGCCCATCCATGGGAAGCCCTGGAGATCATCTGCACATTGGCGGGCAGCAACCCGAGCAAATCCCTGCAAGTGGAGTTACGCCAGGCTGTTTGCAAGAGCTACGACTATATGTACCTGTTCCTCGAACGTTGCATGCAAATCGAACATGCAGAGCGGGCACCGGTCGTGCGTGAGCGGATGGCGCTGGCCGAAAGCTGATCCAGCTATTACGCAATAAAACTGTGGGAGCGGCGGTGCGACCGCCGCTCCCACATTGGTTTGTGTCGTGGCTGAACAATCAGCCCGCCATCTCCAGCCGGTTACGACCTTCGCGCTTGGCCACATACAACGCGCTGTCTGCCCGTCGCAACAGGCTTTCGGCAGACTCGCCGGGCAACAGGGTCGAACAGCCGAGGCTGACCGTCAGCAGGATCCTGTGACCATTGGCCAGGTACTCTTCAGACTGCACTGCAAACCGCAGCCGCTCACCGACCATGGCCGCGGCCTCGCGACAGGTATTCGACAGCAGGATCAGGAATTCCTCGCCGCCATAGCGGAACACCATGTCCACGTTGCGCAGCTGGTTTTTGATCGAGGCAGCGACCGCCTTGAGCACGTCATCGCCAGTGCTGTGGCCGTGGGTGTCATTGACCAGCTTGAAATGATCAATGTCCAGCATCAGCACCGACAATGGTTGCAGATGGCGCCGGGACAGTTCGATTTCCCTTTGCAGCGTCTGGTCCATGGCGATGCGGTTACCGGCGCCCGTCAGTGGGTCGCGCAGTGCACTTTGGGTGGCGGTGCGGTACAGCAGCGCGTTGCGCATCGGGAAAAGCAGCGCGGCCAGCAGTGATTCGAGATGGCCCTGTTCCAGTTCGCTGAAACGCTGATTGCGACGAAAGATCAGCTCACCCAGGTGTTCGCCTTTGTGGCTGAGGCTGTAGCTGATGGAGTGGTGGCCGCGCTGGCCGAACTCCAGGCGCAGGTCACTGCTCTTGTGCAGGTAGCACAAGGCGTCCAACGGTACCAATCGCTGAATCTCGCGATAGAAAGTCCCAAGAATGCGTTGCGGCTCCAGACTGGTTTGCAACTGCAGGCTCAACTGCTGGCGCAATTGCGCAAGACTGACAGGTCTTTCCAGAAGGGGCGGCTGCTGACCAAAGCCCAGGCGTTGCAATTTGGCGCTATCGAAGTCAATTGCGTTGGTCTGGGAAGGTGGTTTCATAAGGCGTGCGCCCCTAAGCAGTAAGGCTGTCTTACAAGCAGGGTGAGAGCGGCTTAGGGCTGCGCGTCGTACTGGTCCGTCAGTCCCGTAGGACATTTCGTACAAGTTTAATCCGCTTTGTAGAAGATGAGTAATCTCTGCGCTCAAGCTTCACCCCCGTTTGCTTTCACGTTACGTGTCTGAGCAAACTTAGAGCGAAAGTCGTGCCATTCGGTTCATCCGAATAAAATCTGTTGTGAATCAATCGGTTGTTGTTCGTCTTCTACCTGTACGGCACAGCGTGTGACGTTTGTTTGACAGGTGCCTGGCTCTAATCCGAGAGCCTTCGAGTGCCGCGACAGGAAGCTGGCGCGGCACCAGAAAGCGACGTACGGTCGTTACTGGGCGTTGAACGCCTGGCCATTGATGCCGGTGCTGTCCGGGCCCATCAGGTAGAGGTAGACCGGCATGATCTCCTCCGGCGTCGGGTTGTTCAGTGGGTTTTCACCCGGGTAGGCCTGGGCGCGCATGCTGGTGCGGGTGGCGCCCGGGTTGATGCTGTTGGAACGTACAGGGGCCACGGTATCGACTTCGTCAGCCAGTGTTTGCATCAGGCCTTCAGTGGCGAACTTGGAGACACCGTAAGCGCCCCAGTACGCACGTCCTTTGCGGCCGACGCTGCTGGAGGTGAACACCACCGAGGCATCCTGCGACAGCTTGAGCAGCGGCAGCAGTGTGCTGGTGAGCATGAACATGGCATTGACGTTGACTTGCATGACCCGCATGAAGTTTTCGCCGGAAAGCTGCTCGATCGGCGTGCGCGGGCCGATGATCGAAGCATTGTGCAGCAGGCCGTCGAGATGCCCGAATTCGCTTTCGATCATCGCTGCCAGCTCATCGTATTGATGGGGCAGGGCGGTTTCGAGGTTGAACGGGATCACCGCCGGTTGTGGATGGCCGGCGGCTTCGATTTCGTCGTAGACCTGGGTCAGGTTGGCTTCGGTCTTGCCCAGCAGCAGCACGGTTGCGCCGTGGGCCGCATAGGTTTTTGCCGCTGCTGCGCCGATGCCGCGCCCTGCGCCGGTGACCAGAATGACCCGATCCTTGAGCAGTTCGGGGCGGGCGGAATAATCAAACATAAAAAAACCTCAATCCATTACAAAGCTGGAAAAGATCGCAGCCTGCGGCAGCTCCTACGTCGATCGCGGTCCCCTGTAGGAGCTGCCGCAGGCTGCGATCTCTTGACTTTAATCAGCAGCTGCAAAGCGCGCTATCAAGCACCTTGCGCAACTCCAGTGGATGATCGACCACCACGTCAGCACCCCAATGCCGCGGATTATCATCCGGGTGGATATAGCCGAAGGTCACGGCCGCAGTCTTGGTGCCAGCATCACGGCCCGACTCGATGTCGCGCAGGTCATCGCCGACGAACAGCACGCTGGCCGGGTCCAGGTCGAGCATCTTGCAGGCCAGGATCAGCGGTTCCGGGTCCGGTTTGCTGTTCTTCACATGATCCGGGCAGATCAGCAGCGCCGAGCGTTCAGCCAGCCCCAGCTGTTGCATGATCGGCTCGGCGAAGCGCAGCGGCTTGTTGGTGACCACGCCCCAGATCAGGTTGGCCTTCTCGATGTCCGCCAGCAGCTCGCCCATGCCGTCGAACAGCTTGCTGTGGACGGCACAACCGACGAGGTAGCGCTCCAGGAACTCCAGGCGCAGTTCCTCGAACCCCGGCGATTCCGGGTCCATGGCGAAGGTCACCGCGACCATCGCCTTGGCTCCGCCGGAAATCTCGTCGCGAATGTGCTTGTCGTTCATCGGTGGCAAGCCACGGTCGGCACGCATCGCCTGGCAGATCGCAATGAAGTCTGGCGCGGTGTCGAGCAGGGTGCCGTCCATGTCGAAAAGAACTGCTCTGATTGGCATCGGCTTATTCCTCGCGCAGGGTCTGGATCATGTAGTTGACGTCCACGTCGGAGGCCAGTTTGTAGTGCTTGGTCAGCGGGTTGTAGGTCAGGCCGATGATGTCCTTGACGGTCAGGCCGGCCATGCGGCTCCAGGCGCCAAGTTCGGAAGGACGGATGAATTTCTTGAAGTCGTGGGTGCCGCGCGGCAGCAGCTTCATGATGTATTCAGCGCCGACGATGGCGAACAGGTACGCCTTCGGGTTGCGGTTGATGGTCGAGAAGAACACCTGGCCGCCGGGCTTGACCATGCGGAAGCAGGCACGGATGACCGACGATGGGTCTGGTACGTGCTCAAGCATTTCCAGACAGGTGACCACGTCGAACTGCTCGGGCATTTCCTCGGCCAGGGCTTCGGCGGTGATCTGCCGGTATTCGACGCTCACGCCCGACTCCAGCTGATGCAGTTGGGCAACCGCCAGCGGCGCTTCGCCCATGTCGATGCCCATCACGGTCGCGCCGCGCTGAGCCATGGCTTCGCTGAGGATGCCGCCGCCGCAACCGACGTCGAGGACCTTCTTGCCGGCCAGGTTGACCCGCTCGTCAATCCAGTTGACCCGCAGCGGGTTGATGTCGTGCAGCGGTTTGAATTCGCTTTCGCGGTCCCACCAGCGATGGGCCAGGGCTTCGAATTTGGCGATTTCGGCGTAGTCGACGTTGCTCATGGTCTAGTCCTCTAAATCTTGAAAAATCCTGTTGCCCCGGGTTGTGCTCCAGGGTGCTTACGATTCGGTGCTGCCGCTGATGCGCTGGCCCCAGGCCTTCGCGATCGTGCTTAGCTGTTGTTCATCCAGGCGTGTCAGGCGACGGTCGTCGAGCAACTGTTTGCCGGCAACCCAAAGGTGTTTCACGCAGTCCCGGCCGGTGGCGTATATAAGTTGCGAAACCGGGTCGTAGACTGGCTGCTGGGCCAGGCCCGAGAGATCGAATGCCACCATGTCCGCCGCCTTGCCGATTTCCAGCGAGCCGGTTTCGGCCTCGATACCCAGTGCCCGGGCCCCGTTGAGGGTGGCCATGCGCAAGGCACGATGGGCATCCAGCGCGGTGGCCGAGCCGGCGACAGCCTTGGCCAGCAAGGCCGCGGTGCGGGTTTCGCCGAGCAGGTCCAGGTCGTTGTTGCTGGCCGCGCCATCGGTGCCGACCGCGACATTGACCCCGGCCTGCCACAGACGCTCGACCGGGCAGAACCCGCTGGCCAGCTTCAGGTTCGATTCCGGGCAATGAATCACATTGCTGTTGCTTTCTACCAGCAGCGCCAGGTCTTCTTCGCTGATCTGGGTCATGTGAACCGCCTGGAAGCGCGGCCCCAGCAAGCCCAGGCGCGCCAGTCGGGCGAGTGGTCGTTCACCGCGCTGCTCGACCGATTGCTGCACTTCGAATGCTGTTTCATGTACGTGCATGTGAATCGAGGCGTCCAGTTCTTCGGCGATCACCCGGATTTTTTCCAGGTTTTCGTCGCCCACGGTGTAGGGTGCATGGGGGCCGAAGGTGACTTTGATGCGCTCGTGGTGCTTGAGGTCGCCAAACAGTTCAACGCCCTGACGAATGGCTTCGTCCGCCGTAGCGGCGCCCGGAATGGGGAAGTCGAGGATCGGAATCGCGATCTGCGCGCGAATGCCGCTGTTGTGCACGCGCTCGCTGGCAACCTTCGGGAAGAAGTACATGTCAGAGAAACAGGTGATGCCACCTTTGATTTGCTCGGCGATGGCCAGATCGGTGCCGTCGCGCACGAAGTCCTCGTCGACCCACTTGGCTTCGGCGGGCCAGATGTGGTTTTCAAGCCAGGTCATCAATGGCAGGTCATCGGCCAGGCCACGGAACAGCGTCATCGCTGCATGCCCGTGAGCGTTGATCAGGCCGGGGCTGAGGAGCATGTCGGGCAATTCGCGGGTTTCGATTGCGTTAAGCTTCAGCGCAGCGGAACGTGGGCCGATAAACACGATGCGTCCATCACGGATGCCCACGCCATGTTCCTTGAGGACAACACCAGCGGGTTCGACGGGTACCAGCCAGGTCGGCAGCAATAACAGGTCGAGCGCAGCGGCAGTGTTCGGCATCGAGGGTCGGTTCCAGTGCTTTTGTATAGGATGGCGAAGTATACCCGAGCGTCTTCGCGGGGGGATCGCTATAATCGGCGGCTTTTGTTCATGAGTGCGGGGTGAGGGATGCGCGATCGACTGTTGGCTGCGGAAAAGGTAAAGGCCATCGATTGGCGTGATGGCGCTCTTCATCTGCTGGATCAGCGTATTTTGCCGTTCGAGGAAACCTGGATTGCCTACACCAGTGCAGCGGGTGTGGCCGAGGCAATCCGCTCGATGGTGGTGCGTGGCGCGCCGGCCATCGGCATTAGCGCCGCTTATGGCATCGTGCTCGCGGCCCGGGCCCGGATTGCCGAAGGTGGCGACTGGTACGCGGCGCTGGAAGAGGATTTCATGCTGTTGGCCGATTCCCGTCCTACAGCCGTCAACCTGTTCTGGGCGCTGGGCCGCATGCACGACCGGCTTGATCGCCTGAAGGACAATGCCGATCCGCTGGCGGTGCTGGAGGCCGAGGCTATCGCCATTCATGAAAGTGATCGCGAAGCCAACCTGACCATGGCGCAACTGGGTGTCGACCTGATCCGCAAGCATCAAGGCAACGCCCAGGCGATCCTGACCCATTGCAACACCGGCGCGCTGGCCACGGGCGGCTTTGGCACGGCGCTGGGGGTGATTCGTGGCGCTTTCATCGAGGGCATGGTCGAGCAGGTCTATGTCGACGAAACCCGCCCATGGCTGCAAGGCTCGCGGCTGACCGCGTGGGAACTGGCCAATGAAGGCATTCCCGTGACCCTCAATGTCGATTCCGCCGCGGCGCATATCATGAAGACCAAAGGCCCTACCTGGGTCATCGTCGGCGCTGACCGGATCACCGCCAATGGCGACGTGGCCAACAAGATTGGCACCTATCAGCTGGCGGTCAACGCCATGCACCACGGCGTTCGCTTCATGGTGGTGGCGCCGAGTTCGACCATCGACATGAACCTGGCCAGTGGCGATGACATTCCGATTGAGGAGCGTGATGGTCGCGAGTTGCTGGAGGTCGGTGGCAAGCGCGTCGGCGCTGATGTCCATGCCTTTAACCCGGTGTTCGACGTGACGCCGGCGGACCTGATTGATGCGATCGTCACCGAAAAAGGCATCGTCGAACGCCCGGATACGGCGAAAATGGCGCAATTGATGTGCCGTAAGCGTCTGCATTAAATCATTAAGGTTGCACGAAATCCCTGTAGGAGCTGCCGAAGGTTGCGATCTTTTGATCTTCCCGGCATAAGTCGGTAGCGGTCCTGAAAAGATCGCAGCCTTCGGCGGCTCCTACAGGTCGGTGTTTACAAGTGAAAAATACGGTTGAATGCCGGTTGATCGCAGCTCTAAGCCTCTCTCGTCCCCCTCAAGCCTGTCACCGGTCAACTAACTACTCTCCATGCGCGTCTGGGGGATAGGTGCGTGGCGGCTCTTGTGATAACATCCGGCGGTTTCCAGGGTTGCCCGAAGTGGCGACCCGTACTGCGCAGATCCATGGCATAACTCGTTGATTTGTTGTAAGCCAATGCATGGCACTGAGCCTGCAGCGGCGAGCTTCGTTGGTCCTGACGAAGTTTCACCAGAAAAAGGAATCAGGCTTCTCATGGGCGAACTGGCCAAAGAAATCCTCCCGGTCAATATCGAAGACGAGCTGAAGCAGTCCTACCTCGACTACGCGATGAGCGTAATTGTCGGGCGGGCACTGCCGGATGCGCGCGATGGCTTGAAGCCCGTGCACCGGCGCGTGCTGTTCGCGATGAGCGAGCTGGGCAACGACTTCAACAAGCCGTACAAGAAATCTGCCCGTGTTGTCGGTGACGTGATCGGTAAGTATCACCCGCACGGTGATACCGCGGTGTACGACACCATCGTTCGGATGGCGCAGCCATTCTCCCTGCGCTACCTGCTGGTAGACGGCCAGGGCAACTTCGGTTCGGTGGACGGCGACAACGCCGCGGCCATGCGATACACCGAAGTGCGCATGACCAAGCTGGCGCACGAGCTGCTGGCTGACTTGCATAAAGAAACCGTGGACTGGGTGCCGAACTACGACGGCACCGAAATGATCCCGGCGGTCATGCCGACCCGTATTCCCAACCTGCTGGTCAACGGCTCCAGCGGTATCGCCGTGGGCATGGCGACCAACATTCCGCCGCACAACCTCGGTGAAGTCATCGACGGTTGCCTGGCGCTCATCGACAACCCGGAACTGACTGTCGACGAGCTGATGCAATATATCCCCGGTCCGGACTTCCCGACCGCCGCGATCATCAACGGTCGCGCCGGCATCATTGAAGCCTATCGCACCGGTCGCGGTCGCATTTACATGCGCGCCCGCTCGATGATCGAAGATATCGACAAGGTCGGTGGCCGCCAGCAAATCGTCATCACCGAACTCCCTTACCAGCTGAACAAGGCGCGTCTGATCGAGAAGATCGCCGAGCTGGTAAAAGAGAAGAAGCTTGAGGGCATCACCGAACTGCGCGACGAGTCCGACAAGGATGGTATGCGCGTCGTGATCGAGTTGCGTCGCGGCGAAGTGCCTGAGGTCATCCTCAACAACCTCTACGCCCAGACCCAGCTGCAAGCGGTGTTCGGTATCAACATCGTTGCGCTGATCGACGGCCGTCCGCGGATCCTGAACCTCAAGGACCTGCTGGAAGCCTTCGTCCGTCACCGTCGCGAAGTGGTAACCCGTCGTACCGTGTTCGAACTACGTAAAGCACGCGAACGTGGTCACATCCTTGAAGGTCAAGCGGTTGCCCTGTCGAACATCGACCCGGTCATCGCCCTGATCAAGGCCTCGCCAACCCCGTCGGAAGCCAAGGAAGCGCTGATCAGCACCCCCTGGGAGTCCTCGGCCGTGGTGGCAATGGTTGAGCGTGCCGGCGCCGATTCGTGCCGTCCGGAAAACCTCGATCCGCAATACGGCCTGCGCGATGGCAAGTACTTCCTGTCGCCAGAGCAGGCGCAAGCCATTCTGGAACTGCGTCTGCACCGCCTGACCGGTCTGGAGCACGAAAAGCTGCTGGCCGAGTATCAAGAGATCCTCAACCAGATCGGCGAGCTGATCCGCATCCTCAACAGCGCCACGCGCCTGATGGAAGTGATCCGCGAAGAGCTGGAAGTGATTCGCGCCGAATACGGCGACGTGCGTCGTACCGAAATCCTCGATGCCCGTCTCGACCTGACCCTGGGTGACATGATCCCGGAAGAAGAGCGCGTCGTGACCATTTCCCACGGTGGCTACGCCAAGACCCAGCCGCTGGCTGCGTACCAGGCCCAGCGTCGTGGCGGTAAAGGCAAGTCGGCGACCGGCGTCAAGGATGAGGACTACATCGCTCACCTGCTGGTTGCCAACAGCCACACCACGTTGCTGCTGTTCTCCAGCAAGGGCAAGGTGTACTGGCTGAAAACCTACGAAATCCCTGAAGCGTCCCGCGCTGCCCGTGGTCGTCCGCTGGTCAACCTGTTGCCGCTGGATGACGGTGAGTACATCACCACCATGCTGCCGGTCGAGGAATACACCGAAGGTCACTACATCTTCATGGCTACCGCCAACGGCACCGTGAAGAAGACCCCGCTGGAATCCTTCAGTCGTCAACGCAGTGTCGGCCTGATCGCACTGGAGCTGGACGAAGGCGACGTGCTGATTTCCGCGGCCATCACCGATGGCGAGCGTGAAGTGATGCTGTTCTCCGACGGCGGCAAGGTCACCCGCTTCAAGGAATCCGACGTTCGCGCCATGGGCCGTACCGCCCGCGGTGTGCGCGGCATGCGTCTGCCGGAAGGCCAGAAGCTGATTTCCATGCTGATCCCGGAAGAAGGCAGCCAGATCCTCACCGCTTCGGCGCGTGGCTATGGCAAGCGCACGGCGATCACCGAGTTCCCTGAGTACAAGCGTGGCGGTCAGGGCGTTATCGCCATGGTCAGCAACGAACGTAACGGCCGTCTGGTCGGTGCGGTCCAGGTGCTCGACGGCGAGGAAATCATGCTGATTTCCGACCAGGGCACCCTGGTGCGCACCCGTGTCGACGAAGTGTCCAGCCTGGGTCGTAACACCCAGGGCGTGACCCTGATCAAACTGGCCAACGACGAAACACTGGTCGGGCTGGAGCGGGTTCAGGAGCCGTCGGAAGTCGAGGGTGAAGAACTCGAAGGCGAAGAGGGTGAAGGGTTTGTCGGTGAAGTCGTGATCGACGACGTTGCCGAAGACCAGCAACTCGACGCTGCCGCTGACGAAGAACCACAGGAATAAGCGGGTAAGCAGGGGGCGGATGAAAATTCGCCCCCTTGTTGTTTGTCCTCAAGGAACTGTGGAATTGATTTTAATGTAGGAGCTGTCGAGCGAAGCGAGGCTGCGATCTCTTGATCTGGCTCTTGCTATCACTTGGCATTAAAAGATCGCAGCCTCGCTCTGCTCGACAGCTCCTACAGATTTACTGCGTGATACCACCAAATCAGAGCGAGATTGGATGTGAGCAAGAGAGCCTATAACTTCTGTGCCGGTCCTGCGGCGCTTCCCGAAGCTGTCCTGCAGCGCGCCCAGGGTGAACTCCTCGACTGGCACGGCAAGGGTCTGTCGGTCATGGAAATGAGCCATCGCAGCGATGAGTTCGTGTCCATTGCCACCAAGGCCGAGCAGGATCTGCGTGATCTGCTGAATATCCCCTCGAACTATAAAGTGCTGTTTCTGCAAGGTGGCGCGAGCCAGCAATTCGCTCAGATTCCTCTGAACCTGTTGCCGGAAAACGGCTCGGCCGACTATATCGACACCGGTATCTGGTCGCAGAAAGCCATCGAAGAAGCGTCGCGCTACGGCAATGTCAATGTTGCCGGCACCGCCAAGCCTTACGACTATTTCGCCATTCCGGGCCAGAACGAATGGACGCTGTCGAAAGACGCGGCCTACGTTCACTACGCGCCGAACGAAACCATCGGCGGTCTGGAGTTCCAGTGGATCCCGGAAACAGGCGATGTTCCGCTGGTCGCCGACATGTCCTCGGACATCCTGTCGCGCCCGGTGGATGTGTCGCGCTTCGGCATGATCTACGCCGGCGCCCAGAAAAACATCGGCCCGAGTGGCATTGTCGTCAACATCGTTCGCGAAGACCTGTTGGGCAAGGCCCGTTCCCTGTGCCCGACCATGCTCAATTACAAGGTCGCGGCCGATAACGGCTCGATGTACAACACTCCGCCTACCCTGGCCTGGTACCTGTCCGGCCTGGTGTTCGAGTGGCTCAAGGAGCAGGGCGGCGTCGAGGCCATCGGCAAGCTCAATGAAGTCAAGCAGCGCACGCTGTACGGCTTCATTGATGCCAGCGGCCTGTACAGCAACCCGATCAACAAGTCGGACCGCTCGTGGATGAACGTACCGTTCCGCCTGGCTGATGATCGCCTGGACAAGCCATTCCTGGCCGGTGCCGACGAGCGTGGCCTGTTGAACCTCAAGGGGCACCGTTCCGTGGGCGGCATGCGCGCCTCCATCTATAACGCCGTCGACATCAACGCCGTCAACGCGTTGATTTCGTACATGGCAGAGTTCGAGAAGGAACACGGCTAATGTCTGAGCAAGAACTCAAGGCACTGCGCCTGCGCATTGATGCCCTGGACGAAAAGGTCCTGGAGCTGATCAGTGAGCGTGCGCGCTGCGCCCAGGAAGTCGCGCGGGTAAAGATGGCCTCGCTGGCCGAAGGCGAAGTGCCGGTGTTCTATCGTCCTGAGCGTGAAGCTCAGGTGCTCAAGCGAGTCATGGAGCGCAACCAGGGGCCGCTGGGCAATGAAGAGATGGCGCGGTTGTTCCGCGAAATCATGTCTTCGTGCCTGGCGCTCGAGCAGCCGCTGAAAGTGGCCTACCTCGGCCCTGAAGGTACGTTCACCCAGGCGGCGGCCATGAAGCACTTCGGCCACGCGGTGATCAGCAAGCCGATGGCGGCGATCGACGAAGTGTTCCGTGAAGTGGCGGCGGGGGCGGTGAATTTTGGCGTGGTGCCGGTGGAGAACTCCACCGAAGGCGCGGTCAACCACACCCTCGACAGCTTCCTTGAACACGACATGGTGATCTGCGGCGAAGTCGAGCTGCGTATTCACCATCACCTGTTGGTCGGTGAAAACACCAAGACCGACAGCATCAGCCGCATCTACTCCCACGCCCAGTCCCTGGCCCAGTGCCGCAAGTGGCTGGACGCCCATTACCCGAATGTCGAGCGCGTGGCGGTGTCCAGCAACGCCGAAGCGGCCAAGCGGGTCAAGGGTGAGTGGAACTCGGCGGCGATCGCCGGCGACATGGCGGCCGGCCTGTATGGCTTGACCCGTCTGGCTGAAAAAATCGAGGACCGTCCGGATAACTCCACGCGCTTCCTCATGATCGGCAACCAGGAAGTGCCGCCGACCGGCGACGACAAGACCTCGATCATCGTTTCAATGAGCAACAAGCCGGGTGCGCTTCACGAGTTGCTGGTGCCGTTCCACGACAATGGCATCGACCTGACGCGAATCGAGACTCGTCCATCGCGCAGCGGTAAATGGACCTACGTGTTCTTCATCGACTTCGTCGGCCACCACCGCGACCCGCTGGTCAAGGGTGTGCTGGAAAAGATCAGTCAGGAAGCAGTGGCACTCAAGGTGCTGGGTTCCTACCCGAAAGCAGTTCTTTAAGGGGCGGTAGCAAATGAGTGGCAATTTCCTCGCTCTGGCACAGCCGGGCGTGCAACAACTTTCGCCTTATGTTCCGGGCAAACCCGTGGACGAACTGGCGCGTGAGCTGGACCTCGATCCAGCCAGCATCGTCAAACTGGCGAGCAACGAAAACCCGCTGGGTGCCGGCCCCAAGGCGCTGGCGGCGATCCGCGATGCGTTGGCCGAGCTGACCCGTTATCCGGACGGCAACGGTTTTGCCCTCAAGAGCCTGCTGGCCGAGCAGTGCCGCGTCGAACTCGACCAAGTCACGCTGGGCAACGGTTCCAACGACATCCTGGAGCTGGTCGCGCGTGCCTATCTGGCGCCGGGCCTGAACGCCGTGTTCAGCGAGCATGCGTTCGCGGTCTACCCGATTGCCACTCAGGCGGTCGGCGCCCAGGCCAAGGTGGTTCCAGCCAAGGATTGGGGGCATGACCTGCCTGCCATGCTGGCGGCGATCGATGCCAACACCCGCGTGGTGTTCATCGCCAACCCGAACAACCCGACCGGGACCTGGTTCGACGCCGAGGCGCTGGACGAATTCCTGCAGGATGTGCCGGAGCATGTGCTGGTCGTGCTGGACGAGGCTTACATCGAATACGCCGAAGGCAGCGATCTGCCGGATGGCCTGGACTTCCTGGCGGCTTATCCGAACCTGCTGGTTTCCCGTACCTTCTCCAAGGCCTATGGCCTGGCTGCGCTGCGCGTGGGTTATGGCTTGTCCACGGCGGTGGTTGCAGACGTGCTGAACCGTGTGCGCCAGCCGTTCAACGTCAACAGCCTGGCCCTGGCCGCGGCCTGTGCGGCGTTGAAGGACGAAGAGTATCTGGCGCAAAGCCGTCAGTTGAACGAGTCCGGCATGCGGCAGCTGGAAGCCGGTTTCCGTGAGCTGGGGCTGAGCTGGATCCCGTCCAGGGGCAATTTCATCTGCGTCGATCTCGGTCAGGTCGCGGCCCCGGTGTTCCAGGGCTTGCTTCGTGAAGGCGTGATCGTGCGTCCGGTGGCCAACTACGGCATGCCGAACCACCTGCGCATCACCATTGGCCTGCCGGCAGAGAACAGCCGCTTCCTTGAAGCGCTGACCAAGGTTCTGGCTCGTGGTTGATGTCACTGCGCTGCAATCTGCCGGACCTATGATCGGTCGCCTGGTGGTGGTCGGCCTTGGATTGATCGGCGGTTCGTTTGCCAAGGGTTTGCGTGAAAGCGGTCTGTGCCGCGAAGTGGTCGGGGTCGATCTCGATCCGCAATCGCGCAAGCTCGCGGTCGAGTTGGGTGTGGTGGATCGCTGCGAGGAGGACCTGGGCGTTGCTTGTCAGGGTGCCGACGTCATCCAGCTGGCGGTGCCGATCCTGGCCATGGAAAAATTGCTCGTGCGTCTGGCGGGCATGGATCTGGGGCAGGCGATCCTGACCGATGTCGGCAGTGCCAAGGGCAATGTGGTGCGTGCGGCCACCGAAGCATTTGGCAAGATGCCGTCATGTTTCGTGCCGGGGCACCCGATTGCCGGTTCCGAGCAGAGCGGGGTGGAAGCCTCCAATGCCGAACTGTTCCGTCGCCATAAAGTGATCCTGACGCCGCTGGATCAGACCGATCCCGCAGCCCTGGCGCTGGTCGACCGTTTGTGGCGCGAGTTGGGTGCCGATGTCGAGCACATGCAGGTCGAACGTCACGACGAAGTGCTGGCCGCGACCAGCCATCTGCCGCACTTGCTGGCGTTCGGCCTGGTCGACTCGTTGGCCAAGCGCAATGAAAATCTTGAGATCTTCCGTTACGCTGCGGGCGGTTTCCGTGATTTCACAAGAATCGCCGGAAGCGACCCGGTCATGTGGCACGACATCTTCCTCGCCAACCGTGAAGCTGTCCTGCGCACACTCGATACATTTCGCAGCGATCTCGACGCCTTGCGCGACGCGGTCGATGCAGGGGATGGGCACCAATTGTTGGGCGTTTTCACTCGCGCCCGGGTTGCCCGCGAGCATTTCAGTAAAATCCTGGCCCGCAGGGCCTATGTGGACGCTATGAATTCCAACGATCTGATTTTCCTGGCTCAACCTGGTGGCCGCCTTTCCGGTCGGATTCGCGTACCAGGCGACAAATCGATTTCCCACCGTTCGATCATGCTTGGCTCCCTGGCCGAAGGCGTCACCGAAGTCGAAGGTTTCCTGGAGGGCGAAGATGCCCTGGCGACCTTGCAGGCGTTCCGTGACATGGGCGTGGTCATCGAAGGTCCACACCACGGTCGCGTGACCATTCACGGCGTTGGCCTGCATGGCCTGAAGCCGGCACCGGGCCCGATCTACCTGGGCAACTCCGGTACTTCGATGCGTCTGCTGTCCGGCCTGCTGGCTGCGCAGAACTTCGACAGCACCCTGACCGGCGACGCTTCGCTGTCCAAGCGCCCGATGAATCGCGTGGCCAATCCGCTGCGTGAAATGGGCGCAGTGATCGAAACCGCCGCCGAAGGTCGTCCACCGATGACCATTCGTGGTGGCCATAAACTCAAGGGCCTGACCTACACCATGCCGATGGCCAGTGCCCAGGTTAAGTCCTGCCTGCTGTTGGCCGGTCTGTATGCCGAAGGCAAGACCACGGTCACCGAGCCTGCTCCGACCCGCGACCATACCGAGCGCATGCTGCGCGGCTTCGGCTACCCGGTAACGGTCAATGGCGCAACCGCATCGGTCGAGTCTGGCAACAAGCTGACAGCGACCCACATTGAAGTCCCGGGTGATATTTCGTCCTCGGCGTTCTTCCTGGTGGCGGCATCGATCGCCGAAGGTTCGGAGTTGGTACTGGAACACGTCGGCATTAACCCGACCCGTACCGGTGTGATCGACATCCTGCGCCTGATGGGCGCCGACATCACCCTGGAAAACCAGCGTGAAGTGGGTGGCGAGCCCGTGGCTGACTTGCGCGTACGTGCAGCTAAACTCAAGGGTATCGAGATTCCCGAGGCGCTGGTTCCGCTGGCGATCGACGAGTTCCCGGTGCTGTTCGTCGCCGCCGCCTGTGCCGAAGGGCGCACCGTGTTACGTGGCGCCGAAGAGTTGCGGGTCAAGGAATCGGATCGTATCCAGGTCATGGCTGATGGCTTGCTGGCATTGGGCGTCAAGTGCGAGCCAACCCCGGATGGCATCATCATCGACGGCGGCCAGATCGGCGGCGGTGAAGTGCACGGTCATGGTGATCACCGTATCGCCATGGCGTTCAGCGTTGCTTCGCTGCGCGCCAGTGCGCCGATCCGTATTCATGATTGCGCCAACGTCGCGACGTCGTTCCCGAACTTCCTGGCGCTGTGCGCACAGGTCGGTATTCGCGTGGCACAAGAGGCACAGTCGTGAACAACATTGCACCGGTCATCACCATCGATGGACCAAGCGGTTCGGGCAAGGGCACGGTAGCCGGGATTCTGGCCAAGCGCCTGGGCTGGAACCTGCTGGACTCCGGTGCGTTGTACCGATTGCTGGCCTTCGCCGCGCATAACCACGGTGTCGACCTGACCAATGAAGAGCTGCTGAAGAAACTCGCCGCTCATCTGGATGTGCAGTTCATCGCCGCGACGGACGGTCAGTTGCAACGCATCATTCTGGAAGGTGATGAAGTCAGCGATGTCATTCGCACCGAAAGCGTCGGTTCCGGCGCTTCCCAGGTGGCTGCGCTGCCGGCTGTACGCGAGGCGCTGCTGCAACGCCAGCGGGCTTTTCAGGAAGCGCCGGGCCTTGTGGCGGACGGTCGCGACATGGGCACAGTGGTATTTCCCGACGCGCCGCTGAAGATTTTTCTGACGGCCAGCGCCGAGGAGCGGGCACGCCGCCGATATTTGCAGTTGAAGGGCAAAGTCGAGGGTGTTAGTCTGTCGAGTCTGCTAGATGAGATACGTGCGCGCGATGAGCGTGACACCCAGCGAGCGGTAGCCCCGCTCAAACCGGCGGCTGACGCCATACAGCTGGATTCCACGGAATTATCCATCGACCAGGTGCTGGAACGCATCATGAGCGAGATCGCCATTCGCGATATCGCCGGGTGACCAAGAAGGTCGCAGGGGACCAGTCATAGTCCTGCGGTGGCTTCTTTTAAATGAAACTAACCCACACCGTCTGGGGTGTGGAGATGGGCGTATTCTTCGCCCTCATCAACAGGAATTAAAATGAGCGAAAGCTTTGCGGAACTCTTTGAAGAAAGCCTAAAAACCCTGAACCTTCAGGCAGGCTCCATCATCACCGGTGTTATCGTTGATATCGATTACCAGGCTCGCTGGGTAACCGTTCACGCTGGCCTGAAGTCTGAAGCACTCATCCCGCTTGAGCAGTTCTACAACGACGCTGGCGAACTGAACATCAACGTCGGTGACGAAGTTCACGTTGCTCTGGACTCGGTTGAAGACGGCTTTGGCGAAACCAAGCTGTCCCGTGAAAAAGCCAAGCGCGCTGAATGCTGGATTGTTCTGGAAGCAGCCTTCGCAGCCGAAGAAGTGGTCAAGGGCGTTATCAACGGTAAGGTTAAAGGCGGCTTCACTGTCGACGTTAACGGCATCCGTGCGTTCCTGCCAGGTTCTCTGGTTGACGTCCGTCCAGTGCGCGACACCACGCACCTGGAAGGCAAAGAGCTGGAATTCAAGGTCATCAAGCTGGACCAGAAGCGCAACAACGTTGTCGTTTCCCGTCGTAGCGTCCTGGAAGCCGAGAACTCCGCCGAGCGCGAAGCTCTGCTGGAATCCCTGCAGGAAGGCCAACAAGTCAAAGGTATCGTCAAGAACCTCACCGATTACGGCGCATTCGTCGATCTGGGTGGCGTCGATGGCCTGCTGCACATTACCGACATGGCTTGGAAGCGTATCAAGCATCCTTCCGAAATCGTCAACGTTGGCGACGAGATCGATGTCAAGGTTCTGAAGTACGATCGCGAGCGCAATCGTGTTTCCCTGGGCCTGAAGCAGCTGGGCGAAGATCCATGGGTTGCTATCAAAGCCCGTTACCCAGAAAGCACTCGCGTTACCGCGCGTGTAACCAACCTGACCGACTACGGCTGCTTCGCTGAGCTGGAAGAAGGCGTTGAAGGTCTGGTACACGTTTCTGAAATGGACTGGACCAACAAGAACATCCACCCTTCGAAAGTCGTACAAGTCGGCGACGAAGTGGAAGTTATGGTTCTGGACATCGACGAAGAGCGTCGTCGTATCTCCCTGGGCATCAAGCAGTGCAAATCTAACCCATGGGAAGATTTCTCTGGCCAGTTCAACAAGGGCGATAAAATCTCCGGCACCATCAAGTCGATCACCGATTTCGGTATCTTCATTGGTCTGGACGGCGGCATCGACGGCCTGGTTCACCTGTCCGACATCTCCTGGAACGAAGTGGGCGAAGAAGCCGTTCGCCGCTTCAAGAAGGGCGACGAGCTGGACACCGTTATCCTGTCGGTTGACCCAGAGCGCGAGCGCATCTCCCTGGGTATCAAGCAACTGGAAAGCGATCCGTTCTCCGAGTACGTTCAAGAGAACGACAAAGGCGCCATCGTTAAAGGCATCGTGAAGGAAGTTGACGCTAAAGGCGCCATCATCACTCTGGCCGACGATATCGAAGCGACTCTGAAAGCCTCCGAAATCAGCCGTGACCGCGTTGAAGACGCGCGCAACGTTCTGAAAGAAGGCGAAGAAGTAGAAGCCAAGATCATCAGCGTTGACCGCAAGAGCCGTGTAATTCAGCTCTCGATCAAGTCGAAAGACGTTGAAGACGAGAAAGAAGCAATCCAGAGCCTGCGCGACAAGCCAGTAGCTACTGATGCTCCTGTGGCCACCACTCTGGGTGACCTGCTGCGTGCACAAATGGAAAAGCAGAACTAAGTTCTGACTTTCTGTAAAAAAGGGCGACTTCGGTCGCCCTTTTTTGTGCCTGGCGTTTGGTGGATTACCTGCGGATGTAGTTGCTTGGGGTGTGAACCAAAAATATCGAGAGAAGGTCTGAATGTTTAGTCGGATCAAACGCTTATTTGCAGCTAGGCTTTAGCCTGAGGTTGATGATCGCCCGATAGGCTTTCTGGCAAAAGGACGTGAATGAACAAGCTCATTGTCGCAGTAGCAGTGCTGGCATTGGCGGGTTGTACCACCAACGCCAAAACTCACGTAGTGCGTGGGGTTAGCGGTATTGAGGTCGATTGTTCGGGGCTAGGTTCGAAGTGGGAGAAGTGTTACACGCGTGCAGCCAAGGAATGCAAGGGGGTGGGCTACCAAGTGGTAGCAAGGTCTGATGATCTCAAGGAAGGGGAGGAGGAGGGAGGGCTTTTTGGGTTCAACCCGGCAGGTTTCCTGACGCGCACCCTGTTGGTGATTTGCCGGTGAGAGGGTGATCGCCCAGGGTCTTCCTGATCCAGGAATCAAGCATTTCAGGGGGCTGGGATGGATGGCAAAACTCAGGCTGTTCAAAATCGCGCAGGCGTGCTAAAACCTTTGAAGCGCTGATCTAGCTGCTTGAAAAAGAAGGGAAAAATATGACGAAGTCGGAGTTGATCGAACGAATTGTCACCCATCAAGGGCTGCTCTCATCCAAGGATGTGGAGTTGGCCATCAAGACCATGCTTGAGCAAATGTCCCAATGTCTGGCTACCGGGGATCGGATCGAGATCCGGGGGTTTGGCAGCTTTTCTCTGCACTACCGTGCGCCGCGGGTAGGGCGCAATCCGAAAACCGGCCAGTCTGTAAGTCTCGACGGCAAGTTCGTTCCGCATTTCAAGCCCGGGAAAGAGTTGAGGGATCGGGTGAATGAGGATGAGGAGGAAGGGCTTTGACAGTCGCCGCCAATCAAGGAGCCCTTCATGCGTAATCTTATGCGAGTGCTGCTTGGTGTGTTGATTCTTTTTCTGGTGCTGATGATCCTGGCGTTCGTGCTGGAGAATCAGCAATCGGTTACCTTGTTTTTTCTCGGTTGGGCTGGCCCACAACTGCCAGTCTCTTTGGTGATAGTACTGGCTCTGCTGGCGGGGATGGTCGTCGGGCCGCTACTCGGTTGGATTCTAGGGCGATCGTCCAGGATTTTACGCAAGCGGCTTGTCTAGTAACATCCAGTACGGGTGCTTAGAGAGCTTGCGCCACAGCTTGTCTACATCCTTTAGCAAATCGGTCATTAGGCTGTAGAATGTTGCGCTTGTTCGAGAGCGGTCCATCTCCACATCGACTCAGACTGGCTCTGACAGACGCCGCTTTTTTTGATGGCTTTGTATTCATGGATGTGGCAGCGCTGATGTGCAGCCCCGTCAGCAACTCAAGGGTATGGTTTCGCGTGAAAATTCTCGTAACCGGCGGAGCCGGATTTATTGGCTCGGCAGTCATTCGTCATATAATTGCGAATACCGCAGATTCTGTTGTTAACGTCGATAAACTTACCTATGCCGGTAATCTCGAGTCTTTAGCGGAGGCCAGTCAGAGCTCGCGTTATGTATTCGAGCACGTTGATATCTGCGACCGTGACCAGATCGATCGTGTACTGCTTGAGTCTCAACCCGACGCGATCATGCATTTGGCCGCAGAGTCGCACGTTGACCGCTCGATCTCGGCGCCCTCTGATTTCATTCAGACCAATATTATCGGCACCTACACCTTGCTGGAGGCTGCGCGTCAATATTGGATGGCACTGGACGATACACGCAAGGCCGGTTTCCGGTTTCACCATATCTCGACTGATGAAGTTTACGGCGACCTGGAAGGTCCGGAAGACTTGTTCACTGAAACTACACCCTATCAGCCAAGCTCGCCTTACTCGGCCAGCAAGGCCAGTTCCGATCACCTGGTCAGCGCCTGGAGTCGCACTTACGGTCTGCCAACCCTGATCACCAACTGCTCGAACAATTACGGCCCGTGCCATTTTCCTGAAAAACTGATCCCGCTGATCATTCTCAATGCTCTGGAAGGCAAGCCCCTGCCTGTCTATGGCAAAGGCAATCAGGTTCGTGACTGGCTCTATGTCGAAGATCACGCCCGTGCACTCTACAAAGTTGTGACCGAAGGCGCCATCGGTGAGACTTACAACATTGGTGGTCATAACGAAAAGCAGAATATCGAAGTCGTCCATACACTGTGCGCGTTGCTCGATGAACTGCGTCCAAACTCTGCTCACCGTCCCCACGCTAGCCTGATCACTTATGTTCAGGACCGACTAGGTCATGACCAGCGTTATGCAATTGATGCCAGTAAAATTCAGCGCGAGCTTGGGTGGGTGCCGGAAGAGACATTCGAAACGGGTATTCGCAAGACGGTTGAGTGGTATCTGAACAACACTGAATGGGTGGAGCATGTGAAGAGCGGAAGCTACCAGCAGTGGATCGACCAGAATTATGCGGGTCGTTCGAGTACGGTATGAAAATCCTCCTGCTCGGGAAAAACGGCCAGGTTGGCCGGGAGCTACAGCAATCAGTCGCGCCACTGGGCGAGTTGGTCGTGCTGGATCGTCAGAAGGTTGATGGTCTCTGCGCAGACTTGTCTGATCTGCTACGTCTTCCCAAAGAGCCTGAAACTTTAAGCGTCATTGCTGATCAGATAGGGGTTCCGACAGGTGAGGATCTGATCGCGGATGAAACAAGCGCTTGTCCGACTCCAGCGCGACGACAGCTAAACTCGCGTTTGAATAGACAAAAACTCCGTGAAAACTCCTCACTGTACTTACCAGGCTGGCAAACGGGCAAAGGCCGCAATGCTCAGGAAACTCATAAGCGACTGATAAATACAAAAACAGGACTGTAGTTTTCAATGAGTAGCATTTTTTACTCTAGCTATCATGATTTTACAAATTTTTGCCATGCTTAAATAAAATATTTTCACCTCAATGTATGACTAAACTCATTGAAGGGCACTGATTTGAGTAAGTGGGGCGTGTGCAGAGAGGAACTGGAAGTGTTTTACATGGTTGGAGCTATAGTTTTTTTATTTCAAGGGTTTTAGGATATGCAGGTTGGTTCAAGTAATTCAGTAGTCAATGATGGTCTCGATTTGCACGCGCTTGCCTATACACTTTGGCGACAAAAAATTGTGATTTTGTGCGCTGCGCTGCTGGGAACATTCGTAGCCGCTACCTATGCATTCCTCGCAGAGCCTTTGTACGAAGCGAAGGCTTTTGTGATCCCGCCTACCCAAAATGACATTGAGAACTTAAACTACGGTCGCATCGATCAGTCAAAGTTACCTCAGTTTACGGAAAAAGAAGTTTATTCGGTTTTTTTGAAAAATTTGCAAAGTGAGTCACTTCGTCGTGAGTTTTTCAAAAATACATATTTAGCTGCGCAAGGGAAGAGTGAGGATCCTACAAGGCAGCTATATGAGAAGCTTTCGAAGAATCTCGTTATTTCCATAGTTGGTAAAGAAGCGTTGGATCGATACTCCGTTGTTATGCTGCATAATGATCCGGAAATGGGGGGCAAGTGGATTGAGCAACTGTTGGCGCGTGCACAGCAATTGGCTATGCAAGAGATCAACAAAAATATCTCCAGTGAGTATGATATTGAGTCTCAAAATCTTCATCAGGAAATAGTCTCGTTGCGAGAAGTTGGAGACAAGACAAGAGAAGATAGCTTAATTAAACTTCGTGAGGCCCTAGTGGTTGCCCAGGCTATTGGTCTTGAAAAGCCACCAGCCGTTGGCGGCGACTCGAAAGCCTCGCTTGGTATTGTAGGTAACATGGACGGTGATCTTACCTACATGCGCGGTACGAAAGCACTGACGGCTGAAATAGAAAATTTGAAAACAAGGAAGTCTGACGATCCATTTATCAGCCGGTTGCGAGAGATAGAAACGAAGTACAATTTTTATAATCAACTTTCAAAAAGCTATCGAGAAGCCAAAGCTTTCAGGATGGATGGACTCGTAGAGAAATCGGGCTCACCAGTCAAGCCAAAATTCTTGTTTGTAATTTTGGCTGGTATGTTTTTAGGTCTTGTTTTTGGGGTGGTTGTTGCAGTTGTTCGTGACTTTTTTATGACCAATAAAGTGGCTGTACAAAAGAGCCTATGACACGCAGCGATCTCGCCCACTTTGATAGATTCTATTTATCGTGACGGTTGTTTGATTTGCCAGGTCTATTGAACGGCGTTGGTTGTCTTGTGGGACGGCTTTATGTTCGTCTATCGGAAAAATAGCACTAAACAGGTGTAGGATTATGTTTAGCCGGTAGATTGTTTGTATCAATGTTGGTGAGAAGCCTAGGGTCAGGCACGAGGGAAGAGTATGAAAGGCATCATTCTGGCAGGCGGTTCGGGAACTCGTTTGTACCCACTGACGAAAGGGGTATCCAAGCAGCTGCTTCCGATTTACGACAAGCCGATGATTTTTTATCCGCTTTCTGTGCTCATGCTCGCCGGGATACGTGATATCCTGATTATCACGACGCCTGAAGATCAAGCTGGATTTCAACGTTTGCTTGCTGATGGCAGTCAGTTCGGTGTCAACCTCACATATGCAATTCAAGCAAGTCCCGATGGACTTGCACAAGCATTTCTTATCGGTGAGAAATTTATTGGTAAGGATTCGGTATGTTTGGTGCTTGGCGATAATATTTTTTATGGCCAGGGATTTACGCCCATGCTCCAACAGGCGACGAAGCGTAAAGGCGGCGCCACAGTTTTCGGTTATCAAGTGAAGGATCCAGAGCGATTTGGTGTTGTTCAGTTTGATGACAGTCGTAAAGCGATCTCTATTGAAGAAAAGCCACTCAAGCCAAAGTCGAATTTTGCAGTAACCGGATTGTATTTCTACGACAATGACGTGATTGAAATTGCAAAACAAGTCAAGCCTTCTTCGCGCGGCGAGCTGGAAATTACCTGTATAAACCAGGCATATCTGGAGCGAGGAAGTTTGCATGTCGAACTTCTGGGCCGAGGATTTGCGTGGCTGGATACCGGTACCCACGAAAGCTTGCTCGAGGCTTCGCATTTTGTTGAAACAATAGAAAAGCGCCAAGGTTACAAGGTCGCTTGTTTAGAGGAAATTGCCTTTAATAATGGATGGTTGACCGTTGCAGAGCTCAAAAGGACAGGGAATGAACTGAAGAAAAACAGTTATGGACAGTACCTGTTGAGTCTGGTTGACGAGATTGATGAGAAGTAATTCGTTTAGAGTTTGAGTTAAGTCCTATATGGGTGGCCTATGGCGTACTTGAGCGCAATACAGTTGAGTGAACTAGGTTTCAGAACCCTCGGGAAAGAAGTAAAAATAAGTGATAAGGCTGCTATCTATAATCCAGAGCTGATTGACCTTGGGGATTACACGCGTATAGATGATTTTTGCGTGGTGTCGGGGCGCGTGGTGTTTGGTAACTACAATCATATTACACCAATGTGCCTCGTTGCTGGTGGAGAGCCAGGTATCGAGTTTTCCGACTTCTGTACGCTGGCTTATGGTGTGAAAATATTTTCGCAATCAGATGATTACAGTGGTGCCACACTTGCCAACTCGTTGGTTCCAAAGAAGTATAAAAAAGAAATATTCGAGAAGGTTAAGCTGGAGCGTCATGTAATAGTTGGAGCAGGGGCAATAGTGATGCCTGGAGTCACTATTAAAGAGGGCTGCTCCATAGGTGCTATGGCATTGGTTACGAAAAGCACTGATCCATGGGGGATTTACGTTGGTGTTCCTGCTGAGCGAGTGAAGGAGCGGAAGCGAGACCTCCTGGCACTCGAACAAATATTTCTGGATGAACAAAAATGACTATTCCATTTAATAAACCACCCTATACCGGAAATGAAGACCAATACGTCATTTCCGCAATGCGCAGCGGAAAGATGTCTGGTGACGGGGAATTCACCCTTCGTTGTCAGCGTTGGTTTGAAGAAAAACTACACTGCAAAAAAGCATTGTTAACACCTTCGTGTACTCAGGCGCTTGAAATGGCTGCTCTGCTGGTTGATATTCAACCGGGCGATGAAGTGATCATGCCTAGTTATACGTTTGTTAGTACAGCTAATGCTTTTGTATTGCGCGGTGCAAAAATCGTGTTTGTCGATATTCGCCCTGATACTATGAATATTGATGAATCGCTTATCGAGGCCGCAATTACCGACAAAACAAAAGCTATTGTGCCCGTCCATTACGCAGGGATTGCATGCGAAATGGACACAATTATGTCCATCGCAAAGCAGCATAACCTGTTTGTCATCGAAGATGCCGCTCAAGGTATGATGTCGACCTATAAAGGCAAGGCGTTAGGTACCATTGGCCACATGGCAGCCTATAGTTTTCATGAAACAAAGAACTATACAAGTGGTGGTGAGGGAGGGCTGCTGCTCATAAATGATGAACAATTTATAGTGCGAGCGGAGATCATTCGAGAAAAAGGAACTAATCGCAGTCTGTTTTTCCGTGGCATGATTGATAAATATACCTGGGTCGATGTTGGTAGTAGTTATCTTCCGGGAGAACTGCAAGCTGCTTATCTATTCGGTCAACTTGAAAAGGTGGACGAGATAAATAGTGCAAGACGTCATATCTGGGAAAGTTATTATCTGGCATTAAAAGAACTCTCCGACGCTGGCCATATCGAACTTCCGACGACACCTGATGGATGTGTCGGCAACGCCCATATGTTTTATATAAAAGTCCGGGATATCGACGTTCGAACAAAAGTACTAGGCTTGCTCAAGGATCAAGAGATCGGTGCAGTTTTCCATTACATTCCACTCCACTCAGCGCCTGCGGGATTACGGCTTGGTCGTTTTCATGGCAAGGATGTCTGCACCACTGTTGAGAGTGAGCGCCTGATTCGTCTGCCAATTTGGTACGGAATGCAAAAGAAGGACATAGATCGAGTAGCTTCTGTTGTCATCGGTGCGGTTCATGCATCCAACCAGTAAAGTTGCAAAAAATCTCTCTGATAGTAAGCGTGCGCTAATCAGCGCCGCTTTGACTACTCTCTCCCAAATTTCGAAAATCGGGGTTGGTTTCGCCTTCATTAAGCTTGTTGCTGTATACCTCGGTGCAGAGGGCATGGGGCAGTTAGGGCATTTTATGAGTGCTGTCACCATGCTTTCTCTACTTGCAGGGGGAGGGATTGTAAACGGCCTTATTAAATACGTCGCACAGTACAAAAAACAACCTAAGGAACTGCTGAAGACGATTGCAGTTTCCAAAGCGTACTCTTTAACGTTTTGTGTTGGTGTGTGTTTGTTGGGGTGTTCTTTTTCCAGGATTATCTCCAGCTATATCTTTAAGACGCCTGATTATTATTGGATTGTAGTGTTTCTTTCTGTTTGTCAGTTTGGGTTTGCTTTTACCAATCTAGTGACGGGAGTCGCAAATGGTCTTCGTGATACCAAGACTTTTGCGGTCATTCAAATAGTCGGAAATATACTGGTTCTCCCGGTAAGCTGGATCTTGATTCAAAGGTTTGATTTTGTCGGTGCGGCGATATCGATGGTGCTTTTTTTCTCGTTTTATTCGATACCAGCATTGTATTTTTACTGTAAATCTATTTTCTTGAAATTGCCCATCGGTTTTAAATTTGAGACGCAAGGTTTTAAGCGATTGTTGTCCTTTACATTGATGGCGACAGTTGGAGCAATCAGCGTTCCATTGGTCGAAATCATTATTCGTGAACAAATTATTGAGCATGTTGGATTTGTAGCCGCAGGTATTTGGCAGGCATCGATAAAAATATCCAGTGCATACATGGGTTTTTTTACGATTTTTCTCGCTGTTTATTTTATGCCAATGATTTCTGAAAAGACTAAGGTGTCGGAGATTACACCTCTGGTTCTTCGATTTATGAAACTCGTTATGGTGATTTTCGTACTGGGCGGAACGGTGTTTTTCGCTCTTCGTCAATACGTAATTCCATTACTGCTTTCATCCGAGTTTTCCGAGCTTGAAGGTCTTATTAAGTATCAACTGCTAGCGGATTTTTTTCGTGTTATTACGTATGTGATAAGCTTCGTCGTCGTGGCCCGGGCGGCACTCAAAATATATTTGATAAGTGAGCTGACCCAAGGCGTGGTGTTTTGCAGCCTGAGTCTGTTTTTTTTGAATAGTGGGCAGGGTGTCGAAGGCGCATTTATCGCTAACTTAATAATGAATGTAATTTATTTCATAGTTTCGATTTTCGGCTTTGTAATTTATAAAAGGAGAAATGCCTGATGTTATCCGGGAGTGTGGTCGTATCTTGTTATAATCAGCAAGATTACATAGAGGAATGTCTGGATAGTATCCTTTCTCAGGATATAGATTTTGATTGTGAAATTATTATCTCGGATGATTGTTCAACCGATCGAACACAAGAAATACTTCGTGAGTACTCCAGCAAGCACGAAGGTAGAATAAAACTGCTGTTGAGAGAGAAAAATGTTGGCGCCGCTTTAAATTACCATGGTGTCCACAAGATGGCGTCAGGAGATGTTATTTACCATTTTGATGGTGATGATGTCATGCTGCCGGGGAAACTTCAGCAGCAGTATAATATTTTTAAAGATAACACAGATGTAAATGTCGTATTCCACAAGGCTATTTATTTTTCTGATGACGGGTCTTACTCTTCCGAAACCCAGTACCCAAGTCCTGAAGCAAGCCTGGTTTCTTTTATCTCGCTTCAGGAAATGGCTCGCTGGGGAGCGGTCGCGGTTCACAGTTCCTACGCCTATCGTCGAGCTTCCAGGAAGGCAGTCATTACTCGAGAATTTATGGAGTGGTTTTTCGTTATCGATTCCTTACTTCCTAGCGGCAAGGCGGCTTACATAAATTCTCCGCTAGTAAAATATCGGTGCAATCCATCTGCAGGTTCTTATTTGTCGACGACAAAAGGAAAAATAAAGTCGTATACGATTTATTTTGATGATTTGTATCGATATTTTTATCAGTTACCAGAACTGAGAAAAGATCTATATTCTAATTTTGTTGTCACGTTCCTGGCGATGGCAAAATCTACTCGCAAGTGCACATTCAAGGGGTTGATGTTTCTATTGCGTAATTTTTACTACTTCCGGCTACGCAAATTTATGGATACGGTAAGTGTTAGAAAACATGTAGGCCCTGAGAGCAAGGTTCGTTGACTAGAGAGCAGTGCAATGTGAAACTGATTGAGGCGAGAGAATGGCAGGTTTAGAGTTGTATGGCACACCACTGTATGTGATAAGTGTTTTTCTGCTTTTATTGACTGCAGTGAAAACGTTGGTGCCTGATAATAGGGCGGACAATCTGTTTCGCACGATAGAGTTTTTTGTCGTTTTTTTTGCGATTGTTGCGGCGTCCTATTATATATCTAATCGACCATTTGATATGGAAGGTGATACCGAGGTCTACATAAATTTTTATAACGATGTTAATTCTGGTCTCGAGAATCCATTTCAAACTTTTGAACCTGGCTTTATTGGGGTGGTCAATTTTTTTGGTTTCCTTGGTTTGAGCTATCAGTGTTTTTTCTTCTTTGTTGCGTTTGTGTTTTTATGGTCCTATTACTTTTTGCTGAAAGTTGTATTTGGCAGAGGCTCTAGTTGGGCGCTCCCTGTTTTTGCGGTTTTGTTGTTTTATCCGTTCTTTTTTTCATTGACAGCAAACATTATTCGTCAAGGTTTTGCTCTTTGTTTTGTGAATTTTTCCTTGGTTTGTTGTGTCAAGGAGTATTGGCGTCGAGGTGTAGTGTTTTCATTGTTGGCAACACTGTTTCATAAGTCTTCATTGGTTTACTTTCCTTTTGTGCTTTTTCGAAAGCAAATTATAGGTATTGGTGTTGTTGGTGTGGTGGGTTTTTGGGTGCTGGTGTCTATGGCATCCTACTTTAAGGTTTTTTCCTTATTGGCGTCCATGCTGTTCGAGTTGTTATCGGGTTACGGTTTGTCAATAAACTATACTGATGTCGATAATATTGACTATATAACAGGGTTCAGATGGGATTTTTGGGCGTTTTCGTCATTTTCCATAGTGTTGTTGATAGCGCTTAAACTACTAGAGGGAGGCCGTAAAAATGAAACGTATATATTCTATATCTGTGCGTTTCTTTCTTGTTTGCATATCGCGATGTTTGATGTGGCTTATAATGATAGATTTGGCATTTATGCCTGGATTTTTTACCCCTTGGAGATCGGGTACGTCATTCGCCTCGCATGTGCCAGTTCAGCGACCGGAAAACGATCAAAAGAAACTGGAAACGAAAATGTATTTTTATAAGAGGGGGAGGTGAGATGTTCGTATTACTGACAGGTGCCAAGGGTTTTATTGGAAGCCAATTGCTCGCGCGCCTGTGTGCATCTGGCCATAAAGTCAGGATTGTTACTCGTACCTCCTTTGAAACCAGTTTTAGCGGCGTGGAAGTTGTGCTGGCTGATTTGACGAGCCCGGAAACGAATTACGACTCTTTGGTATCCGGTTGTCAGGTCGTTTTCAATTGCGCGGGTGAAATCCGCGATGAAAAGGCAATGCGATCACTTCATGTCGACGCCACCGATCGTTTGCTTGCAGCTGTTAATCGTCAGGCATCTCCTGAACACCCCATCCACTTTGTTCAGTTAAGTAGTGTCGGAGCATACGGCCCTGCCCAGGGCGCGCTCCGCATTGTAAGTGAAACAACAAAGGAAAACCCTCAAGGAACCTACGAAGAAACCAAGACGATAGCCGACTCGCTGGTAATGAAAAGTGGAAGTAGTGAGTTCTTTAGTTACTCTATATTGAGGCCGTCTAACGTATTTGGTGCAGACATGACGAACAATTCGCTTCGTCAGCTTGGGAAAATTGTACAGAGGGGCTTGTTTGTTTACATCGGAACTGCCAAGAGCGATGCCGTCGCTACATACATCCACGTTGAGGATGTTGCCTCTGCCCTGATGCTTTGTGGATTTCAGCCCTTGGCTAGAGGCGAGGTTTTTAATCTTTCTAATGACTGTCCATTGTCTGATCTGATAAACGGAATGGCTGATGCACAATATGTATCCCGTCCGAAATGGAGCGTTTCTGAAACTCTGCTACGCGTGATGGTTACCGTAGCCAATCGTTTTTTGCGTCTACCCGTCACTCCGGCACGTATTGACGCACTAGTGTCTAAAACAACTTATCCAACCACCAAGATTCGTGACACCCTCGGTTTTGTTCCGGAAAAAAATGTGCCAGAGGCAATCAGTGAACTTTTTACAAAGCGGCCGATAGTCTGATAAATGGAGTAAGCTTTATGTTTCGCGACCAAGTACTCCAGAATATCGTTCGTATTTTTTTGCAGCCTATGGGTGCAGCTATCGGTTTGATTGTTTCGACGCGGGGTGATGGACGTAGCCAAGGTGTTAAGGGGGGGGGGTTATAGTGCAGGATAAAAGTTTAAAAATTGCTCGAGTTTCAACAGTTCCTTTTTTTGTTCTAACTCAATTGAAAGCGCAGATTGATGCGTTGGCTGCTTCTGGTGCAGCGGTTACTGTTATTGCTAGTTATGATGAAATGAGTAGTCAGCTTGCGGAAAGTACGAATTATATACCAGTCAATATTGAGCGTAAGATAAATCCCGTAAAGGACTTTTTGAGTTTGATATCACTGGTTAAGGTTTTCAGAAACAAAAAATTCAATGTGGTTCATTCTACAACGCCGAAGGCTGGATTGCTTTGTGCAATTGCAGGTTTTCTTTCGGGGACTGAAGTTCGTTTGCATACATTTACCGGGCAGCCTTGGGTAACGATGGGTGGAGCCAAAAAGTTAATACTGAAATTTTGCGACAAGATTATAGGTTTGCTGAATACACATTGTTATGCCGATAGTATAAGTCAAAAGAATTTTCTTGTTTCCAGCGGTGTAATAAAAGCTGAAAAAATTTCCGTTCTTGGAAGTGGATCGTTGGCAGGCATAAATCTTGAACGGTTTGATTCTTCTCGTTATAGCGTGGATGAGTTGACCGATTTGCGGAGTGGGCTTGGCATTCCAGAGGATAGTAAAATACTTTTGTTTGTCGGGAGAATAACGCCAGACAAAGGGGTCAGAGAACTTTTGTCAGCATTTGGTGAAATTGTACGTGCCGATAAAAGTGTGTTTCTCATTCTGGTAGGGCCATTTGAAGCCGATGCCGAAAATATTTTCGCTAACGCCTCTACGGATGAATTGAGTCGTAACCTCAAAGTTGTCGGTTATTCAAATGAGCCTGAAAAGTATATGGCTCTGGCGGACTTGCTATGTCTACCCAGTTATCGCGAAGGCTTCGGTACTGTTGTCATTGAGGCTGCGGCCATGGGAACCCCAACGGTAGGTACTGATATTTACGGTTTGTCTGACGCGATAGTAAATGGTGAGACAGGAATTTTGGTTCCTGTCAGGGATCCTGCTTCACTCAAGCAAGCCATTGTTTCGATATTGAGTGATGCTCGATTGTTGGAGGCGATGGGGGAGGCTGCGAGAGTGCGGGCCATTACCGAATTCAGTGCGAATACCTGCTCTGAACTGTTGATTAACGAATATAAGAGGTTTTTTAATTGACTATTGATTCAGTTCAGGTTCCCCTGCGTATCGTAGTTACCGGGGCAAGTGGCTTTGTCGGATCCGCGGTGGTGAGCGCACTGGATAAAGTTGGGCGATATTCTCCAGTGGCTGTCGTACGTTCAAAAAAAGATGGCCAAAAACTTTCTTCGTCAGTGTTCTCGGTTTCGGATATATCCTCTGCAACTGATTGGAGTGCTGGAGTAATGGACACCGCAGTGGTTGTTCATGCTGCCGCGCGGGTTCACGTGATGAAGGAAGTCGAACAGGATGCGTTAGCCGAGTTCAGGAAAGTTAATGTTGAAGGCACAGTCAATCTTGCTCGGCAGGCTGCCGCAGCGGGAGTTAAGCGTTTTATTTTCATCAGTTCCATAAAGGTAAATGGGGAGCAGACAGATTTCGATAAGCCGTTTACCGCTGACGATAAGCCTGCCCCATCCGATGCCTATGGTGTTTCCAAAAAAGAAGCCGAAGACGCGTTGCGTGTTATTTCGAAAGAAACTGGTATGGAGGTTGTCATCATTCGGCCTACCCTGGTTTATGGCCCAGGTGTAAAAGCTAATTTTAGAAATATGATGACTTGGCTCAAAAAGGGTATTCCGCTGCCATTTGGTTCTATTCATAACAAACGAAGTCTGGTTTCACTCGACAATCTCGTCAGTTTGATTATGGTTTGCATTGAGCACCCCAATGCCGCTGGACAAACATTTTTGGTCAGTGATGGCATAGATTTGTCTACAACTGAATTATTACAACGTACTGCCAAGGCGTTAGGGGTCAAGAGTCGGCTGGTTCCGGTTCCTGCAAAGATGTTGGCATTTTGTGCTGTTGCCTTGGGACGTCGATCACTTTCCCAGCGCTTGTGTGGATCACTACAAGTAGACATACAAAAGACCCGGCATCTTCTTGGATGGTACCCAGCAGTATCAGTCGAAGACGCTCTTGACAAAACAGCCAAAGAATTTTTGGAACATCACTGATGACGAGTTTATATTGGATTTTACCTTTGGCGTTTTTTGGCGCTCTGGTAGGCACTGCTGTTCTACGTCGATATGCATTGTCCAATAGCCTTATTGATGTCCCAAACGCGCGGAGCTCCCACGTGTTACCCACTCCCAGGGGAGGAGGGGTCGCGATCGTGGTTTCCTTCCTTTTGAGTGCAATTTTTCTTGCTGTGACTGAACTGATTCAATGGTCCGTTGCCTTGGCTGTCCTGGTGCCCGGGGGGCTTGTCGCGATCATTGGTTTTCTCGACGATCATGGTCACATCCCGGCACGTTGGAGACTACTCGGTCATTTTTCCTCGGCAATCATCGGGATGGTGATTTTCAATGGAATGCCGGCGTTACACCTGTTCGGCATGGCCATTGATCTAGGGTGGGCGGCGTATTTGTTTGGAAGCTTTTATCTGGTCTGGTTGTTGAACCTGTACAACTTTATGGACGGGATCGATGGGTTGGCGAGTATGGAAGCCATTTTTGTTTGCCTGGGTGGAGCTCTGCTGTACGTCGTTTCAGGAAATCCCGGTTCTGTGTGGGGGCCGGTGGCGCTCGCGCTGGCTGTTGCCGGTTTCTTGTATTGGAATTTCCCTCCAGCTCGAATTTTCATGGGCGATGCCGGCAGCGGATTCCTGGGCATAACGCTGGGTTTTCTGTCATTGCAAGCAGCGTGGGTAAACCCAGCCTTGTTCTGGGGATGGCTGATTCTCCTGGGAGCATTCATTGTCGACGCGACATGCACGCTTTTCGTTCGACTGATTAGAGGCGACAAGGTCTACGAGGCGCATCGCAGTCACTCTTATCAGTACGCGTCGCGACAATACGGCAGCCATTTACCTGTAACGCTTTCGGTAACCGGCATAAATGTTGTTTGGCTGTTGCCAATTGCCATACTGGTGGCGATAGGCCTGCTGGATGGTGTCGTTGGATTGTTGGTAGCTTATGCACCCTTGCTTGTGCTGGCATTGCGATTCAAAGCTGGTCAGCGCGAAGTGTGATGTGTCGCTTGAAGTTGTTTGAGATAAACACGCTTGAGCTTTAAGCTTGTCGTTTGCTTTATTTGAAAAGGATATTGAGATGCTTCGCCAATGGCTACTGCAACTTCCGCGGCGGCAAAAAAGGCTGATGCAAGTTGCGACCGATATTTTTCTGGTCTGGGCTGCGCTTTGGTTGGCATTCGTCGTTCGCTTGGGTATTGACGAGATCGTAAATCCGCTACAGGCGCACACCTGGTTGTTCCTGTGTGCACCGATTGTCGCGATTCCGCTGTTCATTCGCTTCGGATTGTATCGTGCGGTTTTACGCTACTTCGGAAACGACGCACTGATTGAAATCGTGAAGGCGGTTAGTCTCTCGTCGCTGATTCTCGGGCTCGTGGTTTATTGGTATAGCAATCATCAGGTTGTGATTCCCCGCTCGATCATTTTTAACTATTGGTGGCTCAGCTTATTGATGATTGGCGGGTTGCGACTAGCAATGCGCCAGTATTTTCTTGGCGATTGGTTTACGGCTGCCCAGCATGTCCCGTTTACGAATAGAGACAAAGGGTTGCCGAGGGTCGCGATCTACGGGGCAGGAGCCGCTGGAAATCAGCTGGTAGCGGCGCTTCGCATGGGACGATTGATGCGACCTGTCGCGTTTATCGATGATGACACCAGTATTTCTGACCGGGTCATTTCGGGATTGCATGTTTACGAACCCAAGCATATCGAGAAGATGATCGATGTTACCGGGGCTCAGGAAATCCTTTTGGCCATCCCGTCCGCGAATCGCGGGCGTCGTCGTGAAATATTGGCCTACCTGGAGGGCTTTCCGCTGCATGTCCGAAGCGTTCCCGGCTTTATGGATCTGGCGAGTGGGCGTGTAAAAGTAGACGACATCCAGGAAGTGGATATTGCTGACCTGCTCGGGCGCGATGCCGTGCCTGCGCAAGGCGATTTGCTCGAGCACTGCATCAGGGGCCAGGTCGTGCTGGTGACGGGGGCAGGTGGGTCGATCGGTTCTGAGCTTTGCCGCCAGATACTGGTACTGCGACCCACTACGCTTTTGTTGTTTGAGCATAGTGAGTTCAATCTTTACAGCATTATGTCCGAATTGGAGCAGCGGGTTGCACGCGAGTCTTTACCTGTAAAGTTGCTGCCGATCCTAGGGTCTGTCCGTAATCAGGAAAAGCTGCTGGACGTGATGAAGACGTGGCGTGTCGATACGGTTTACCACGCTGCAGCTTACAAGCATGTCCCGATGGTTGAGCACAACATCGCCGAAGGGGTACTCAACAACGTCATTGGTACGCTGAATACTGCGCAGGCTGCGTTGCAGTCCAATGTTGCCAATTTTGTACTCATCTCAACGGACAAGGCAGTACGGCCAACCAACGTCATGGGTAGCACCAAGCGTTTGGCTGAGATGACGCTCCAGGCATTGAGCCAGGAGTTGGCACCTGTTTTGTTTGGGGACGCTTCGAATGTTTCGCGGGTCAATAAAACCCGATTTACGATGGTTCGATTCGGCAACGTCCTGGGCTCTTCGGGGTCAGTCATCCCGCTATTTCACAAGCAGATTCAACTCGGTGGCCCACTGACGGTTACGCATCCGAAGATCACTCGCTATTTCATGACGATCCCCGAGGCGGCCCAGCTTGTGATTCAAGCAGGCTCAATGGGGCAAGGCGGGGACGTTTTCGTTCTGGACATGGGCGAGCCGGTAAAGATTGTCGAGTTGGCGGAAAAAATGATCCACCTGTCCGGTCTCAGTGTGCGCTCGGAGAGAAATCCGCATGGAGATATCTCTATTGAGTTCACAGGACTTCGCCCTGGTGAAAAGCTGTATGAAGAGCTGTTGATCGGCGACAACGTAGCAGCAACTCCTCATCCAATGATCATGACCGCTACTGAGGACTACCTTTCCTGGGAGGTTCTCAAAGTCAAGCTGGCGGAATTGCTGGCCGCAGTTGAGCAGGATGACTACTCCTGCGTCCGCCAGCTCCTGCGCGAAACCGTCAGCGGCTATACCCCCGACGGCGAGATTGTCGACTGGATCTATCAGCAGCGTCGCCTCGAGCCCTGATTGTTTCACATGCTGTAACGGACACATTTTTGACACGCTCCAGACATCACCTAAGTTTTGAGGGCAGCTTCGGAAAAGCTGCTTTCTCAATCGATGTCATGGAGCGTCATTTATGCGTACTGGCTATTTCTACTCTCTCGTTTTTGCCCTGCTGACCAGCACTTCAATTGCCGTCGTAGCTGCACCTGCAGTTAAACAGGAAGCCGGAAACCCTCCTGTGGTGATGGAAGCTTCAGAGAAAGAGCAGTCCGGCAAAATCAACCTCAATGCGGCGGATGCAGCGACATTGCACCGCGAACTGTCCGGTGTGGGCGAGGCCAAGGCGAAAGCGATTGTTGCGTATCGTGAGGTTAATGGGCCATTTGCTTCAATTGACGAACTGCTTGAGGTCAAGGGTATCGGCAAAGCCATTCTCGATAGAAACCGCGAGAAGCTTGAGGTGAACTAAGCTTATAAATCAACGCCAAGGGGCCGGTCATTGACCGGCCTTTTTGCATTCTGGCAATGGGAGCACTGCGGGCCTTCACTGTTCCTAACCCCGATCAATGAGACTGACCCTTTGTCAGCAGTAAAAAATTACGACTATCATGTATTTGTTGGATTATGCCTATAATAAACTGGCCTTTCGACACCGCGTCCTGAAACACAGGCGCTGGTTTTTTCTTTGCGTTTCTCAGGAGCACTGCCATGAATTCTGTTCAGTCCCCAGGTATGGCCCTCATCACCGGTGCTTCGTCCGGTATCGGGGCGGTTTACGCCGAACGTTTGGCGGCACGCGGTTTTGATCTGTTGCTGGTTGCCCGCGATCAGGATCGATTGGAGTCCGCAGCCAGCACACTGCGCGCCGAGCATGGTGTTCGGGTAGAGGTGCTTAAAGCGGACCTGACTCAAAAGGAGGACATACTCAAGCTCGAGCAGCGTCTGCGTAGTGATTCGAGCATCAGCCTGCTACTCAATAACGCAGGTGTGGCGGCGGATGGTTTGTTGGCCAATGCCGATATGGACCAACTCGAGCGCTTGATTCAACTCAACATCACGGCGGTTACGCGGTTAGCCTCGGCGGCAGCGGCCAGCTTTGCCAAGGCCGGGCGCGGCATGATCATCAATATCGCATCGGTAGTGGCATTGTTTCCCGAGCGTTTCAATGCGACTTACAGCGCCAGCAAGGCCTATGTATTGAGCTTGACTCAATCATTGAACGCCGAGCTGAATGGTACCGGCGTGAAGATCCAGGCGGTGCTGCCCGGTGTGACACGAACCGAGATCTGGGAGCGCTCCGGTATCGATGCTTCGCAAATTCCCGCGGAAATGGTGATGGAAGCAGGAGAGATGGTCGATGCTGCGTTGTCGGGTCTGGATCAGGGTGAGTTGATCACTATTCCTTCGTTGCCCGATGCGGCGGATTGGGATGCGTTCGTGGCGGCGCGTCATGTGATGGCGCCCAATCTTTCCAAAAGCAAGGCCGCTGCCCGTTATCGGTAAGCGTCATCAATCGGCTTGAGGTGTGTCTGGTATGAGTGATCGTCGAGTGGTTGTAACTGGCATGGGCCTGGTGTCGCCGCTGGGAAGCGGTGTCGAAGCTGTCTGGGCGCGGCTGTTGGCCGGTCGTTCCGGACTGCGCAATTTACCGCAAGAGGTGGTTGCCGATCTGCCGGCCAAGGTCGGCGGTGCAGTGCCCGCGCTGGCGGATGATCCGGAGGCGGGGTTCGATCCGGACCGGGCAACCCCGCCCAAGGAACAGAAGAAGATGGACCGCTTCATTTTGTTCGCCATGGAAGCGGCGCGTCAGGCACTGGAGCAAGCCGGCTGGCAAGCGCTGGATGCCAATGCCCAGGAGCGCACGGCCACCATCATCGGTTCAGGTGTGGGTGGTTTCGGCGCGATCGCCGACGCGGTGCGCACCACCGATAGTCGTGGGCCGAGACGTTTGTCTCCATTCACCATCCCTTCATTCCTGGTCAACCTCGCGGCAGGTCATGTGTCGATCCAGCATGGCTTCAAGGGGCCATTGGGTGCACCGGTCACGGCATGCGCTGCCGGCGTTCAGGCGATTGGCGACGCAGCGCGGCTGATTCGTACGGGTGAGGCGGACATCGCGGTGTGCGGCGGTGCAGAGGCAGCGATCGATCGGGTCAGCCTGGCCGGGTTTGCGGCTGCTCGCGCCTTGTCCAGCGCTTACAACGACACGCCTGAACGCGCTTCGCGACCTTTCGACAGTGGTCGCGATGGTTTTGTCATGGGAGAAGGGGCCGGGCTGCTGGTCATCGAGTCTCTGGACCATGCGCTGGCCCGGGGCGCCCAGCCCTTGGCGGAGCTCGTCGGCTACGGCACCAGCGCCGATGCCTATCACCTGACCGCCGGTCCCGAGGACGGCAACGGTGCGCGGCGGGCGATGTCGTTGGCATTGGCTCAGGCTGGTGTTTCTCCGGCTCAGGTTCAGCATCTGAATGCTCATGCAACCTCGACTCCGGTGGGGGATCTGGGTGAACTGGCGGCGATCAAGGCGTTGTTCGGTGCGCAAAATGGTATTGCCGTGACATCGACCAAGTCGGCGACCGGGCATTTGCTCGGTGCAGCAGGGGGAATCGAGGCGATCTTCACGCTGCTGGCGATCCGTGACCAGGTTGCACCAGCGACACTCAATTTCGAGAACCCGGACCCTGCCACTGAAGGAGTGGATATCGTTCATGGCAAAGCGCGGCCAATGGCCATCGAGTATGCGTTGTCCAACGGCTTCGGATTTGGTGGGGTCAATGCCAGTGTACTGTTCAAGCGTTGGCAGGGTTAATCCTGCGAGTGCTTGAGGTGTTCGCGTGCGATGTCGAGAATCCGTTGGGCAAACCCGACGTCGGCCACGCTGCGCGATAACAGCAAGGCGCCGACCAGCGTAGACATGATGACGATGCTGCGCTCGGCGGTGCGCTCACCCTCAAGGGTATGCTGGATCTGATCGAGTCGCGCCTGGAGCACGACGTCGCTGGTCGGACTCGGTTGACCACGCAGCCCCAGTTCCGAAGAAATGGTCAGCAGTGGGCAGCCTTCGTGGGGAGAGGTTTGATGCCATTCGGACAGGTAAGCGTCGATGAAGGCTTTGAGTGGCTGTTCCTCGGCGAAGATTTGCGCACACAGCTCGTCGACTTGTGCACCGGCCTCCTGCAAGGCTTTCTCTACCAGTTCGTCTTTGGACTTGAAGTGCGAGTAAAAGCCACCGTGAGTCAGGCCCAGTGCTTTCATCAGGGGTTGCAGCCCGGTCGCGCCGATACCGTCGCGTCGGAATCGCGCTGAAGCTTCCTTGATAATGCGTTGGTGGGTCTGGGCTTTATGGTCCTGCGAGTAACGCATCTGATATCTCCGCATCAATGCGCCATATTAACCAATGAAAATTGCATGGTGACTGTACTTCTACTTCTAATAAACATGCAGATGCTTCGATATGGGTGCAAAGCGGCGTGATTTCGGGCGTTTCCACGCAAAAACAAACCCCGCTTTCCAAGGCGGGGTTTTCAGTCAGCGGTCCTGCGCTTCCTTGGCGTCCATTTCCGCATTGCGTTCGGCGACGCGCTTGCGTTGCTCTTCGGTCAGTTCGACCTTGTTGGCGGTGTCGCGCAGCAGCATCAGGCCACCAACGATCGAGCCGATGGCAACGACCAGAATCAACCAGGCATACCAGGGCATAGGACTCTCCTTGAAAAGCAGGCGGTCGGCGAGGGTTCGCCAACCGATCGTGCATACCGTTTTGAGTGATGGGGTTTCATCGCAGTTCCATCGCTATCACCCCATTCTATGCCTGTTGTCCAAGGTTCACTCGAACGCTTTCACAGTCCGGTCAGCATCGCATCCGCCGGGGCGTCTGCGCGCAGTTGTGCGGTGAGCATGAAGTACACGAAACCTGCCGCCATGAAACCCAGGAAGATCAGGCCGATCAACGTGTTGAACCAGGCCATCGCCACCAGGCATACCACCGCCAGCATCAGTGCAATGAACGGCACCAGCGGGTAGCAGGGGGCGCGGAAGGTGCGTTCCAGGTTCGGCTCGGTTTTGCGCAGCTTGAACAGGCTGAGCATGCTCATGATGTACATCACGATGGCGCCAAACACGGCCATGGTGATCATCGCGGCGGTCAGCGTCATGCCGCCGAGGTTGATCAAGCCGTCGCTGTAGATGGCAGCAATGCCGATCACGCCGCCGGCGATGATCGCCCGGTGCGGGGTTTGAAAGCGTGACAATCTGGCCAGGGAGGACGGCAGGTAACCGGCCCGGGCGAGGGCGAAGAACTGCCGCGAGTAGCCAAGAATGATCCCGTGGAAACTCGCCACCAGCCCAAACAGGCCGATCCACACCAGCATGTGCAACCAGCCCGAGCTTTCGCCGACCACGGTTTTCATCGCCTGGGGCAGCGGGTCATTGATGTTCGACAGGGTGCGCCAGTCGCCGACGCCACCGGCGAAGAACATCACGCCCATCGCCAGCAGCACCAGGGTCAGGATACCGCTGATGTAAGCCTTGGGAATCGTGCGTTTCGGGTCCTTGGCTTCTTCGGCGGCCATGGCTGCGCCTTCGATGGCGAGGAAGAACCAGATGGCGAAGGGGATCGCCGCGAACATCCCGGCAATCGCCGGAGCACCGAATACATCGGAACCGGCCCAGCCATTGAGGGCGAAGTTGCTGAAACTGAATGCCGGGGCGACCACGCCCATGAACACCAGCAACTCGGCGACCGCCAGCACGCAGACCACCAGTTCGAAGGTTGCTGCCAGTTTCACGCCGAGGATGTTGAGACCCATGAATACGATGTAGGCACCGACTGCCGCGTGTTTCGGGGCCAGGGCTGGAAACTGGACATTGAGGTAGGCGCCGATGGCCAAGGCGATCGCCGGCGGGGCGAAGACGAATTCGATCAGTGTCGCCAGTCCGGCGATCAACCCGCCTTTCTCGCCAAAGGCACGACGGCTGTAGGCAAAGGGACCTCCGGCGTGGGGAATGGCGGTGGTCAGTTCGGTGAAACTGAAGATGAAGCAGGTGTACATGGTGGCGACCATGAATGAGGTCACCAGAAAGCCCAGGGTCCCGGCTACGCCCCAGCCATAGCTCCAGCCGAAATACTCACCGGAAATCACCAGCCCGACCGCAATGCCCCACAGGTGCAAGGTGCCCAGCGTGGGTTTGAGTTGTGTGTTCATGGGTTTGCTCCCTGAGTGGTTTGGAACGCTCAGGGGAGGTCAGTGCAGTGGGCGTGCCATTTCACGATTACGCGTCGTAATGGGCTGAAAGCTGTCGTATCGGGGATGTTCGCCACTGGATGCGCGAATATTGTGCGTCAGTCAGGGGCGCGTTTGTTGTAAATGCGGCTTTCGCGAGCAAGCCCGCATACCCGCTCCCCAACACCGCTGCAACGCGCAGGTTGGGTATTTCAATGCAGGTACGGGCAGCGCTTGATGCTCAGGCTTGCTGAGTGAGGCACTCGCGCAACGCCGTTTGCCAGTCTGGTTGACTGACACCCCAATCGCGCTGCAAGCGACTGCAATCCAGGCGCGAGTTGAGCGGTCGGGCTGCGGGTGTCGGGTAGTCGCTGGACGGGATCGGTAACAGGTCGGCGCAGGGCTTGCCCTGTTTTCGCAGCGCTTCACCGATCGCCTGGGCGAAGCCGAACCAGGAGGTCTCACCTTGAGCGGTCAGGTGATAAGTACCCCAGTTGGTAACGTCGTTCGCCTGCCAGCGTTCAATCAGGGCAAGTGTGCTATTGGCGACTGTACCAGCCCATGTGGGTGCTCCGATTTGATCGGCGACTACATGTAGCTCCGGTTTTTCCTGCAGCAAACGTTGCATCGTCAGCAGAAAGTTATGGCCATGCGTTGAATAGACCCAACTGGTACGCAGTATCAGGTGTCTGCCTTGCACGTCCCTGATGGCCTGTTCACCAGCCAGCTTGCTCTTGCCGTACACCCCGAGCGGATGGGGCGTGTCGTCCTCGTTATAAGGACCGGCTTTGCTCCCGTCGAAAACATAGTCCGTGGAGTAATGTATCAATGGGATGTCGAGAGCCAGCGCCTCTTCGGCGAGGATGCCGGGAGCGATCGCGTTGATGGCAAAGGCTGCTTGTGGCTCGCTTTCTGCCAGGTCAACCGCTGTATGGGCCGCCGCGTTGATGATCAGGTCGGGCTGCACGTTTTTCACCTGATGGCGAATCTGATCGGGTTGCGCGAAATCGAGCTGATCGCGTCCCAATACGATCAGTTCAGCGCCCCCCCCCAGCCGCCGTTGCAGCTCGTGTGAAATCTGACCATGCCGACCAGTGATGAGTACTTTCATGGGAGCAGCCTAGTCTCGTCACAGGGCAAATCGGACTCACACAGACTCATTACTCTTCTCCTGCCAACTTGGCCAGGTACTGGCCATAACCCGTCTTGCCGAAATATTGGGCACGTTCCAGTAGTTGCTCGCGGTCGATCCAGCCCTTTTCATAGGCTATTTCTTCCAGGCACGCCACTTTCAGGCCTTGGCGGTGTTCGATGGTTTGCACGTATTGGGAGGCTTCGAGCAAGCTATCGTGGGTGCCGGTGTCGAGCCAGGCGAAACCTCGACCAAAACGCTCGACCTGCAGATCGCCACGTTGCAGATAGGCATTGTTGACGTCGGTGATTTCCAGCTCGCCACGAGGCGAAGGTTTCACCGCCTTGGCGATCTCGATCACATCGTTGTCGTAGAAATACAGGCCGGTAACGGCATAGCTGGATTTCGGCGCTTTCGGTTTTTCTTCGATCGAAAGGGCACGGCCATCGCTGTCGAAATCAATCACGCCGAAGCGCTCGGGGTCCTTGACCCAGTAGCCGAACACGGTGGCGCCGCGGGTGCGTTTTGCCGCGCTCTGCAATTGTTCGCCAAAGTGCTGACCATGGAAGATGTTATCGCCCAGGATCAGGCACACAGGGTCATCGCCAATGAACTCTTCGCCAATCAGAAACGCCTGGGCCAGACCGTCCGGCGAGGGTTGCTCGGCAAAGCTGAAATTCACCCCGAACTGGCTGCCGTCACCCAGCAGATTGCGATACTGGGGCAGATCCTGCGGGGTGGAGATCAGCAGGATATCCTTGATGCCGGCCAGCATTAGCACCGAGATCGGATAGTAGATCATTGGCTTGTCGTAGACCGGCAACAACTGTTTCGACACTCCAAGCGTAATCGGGTGCAGGCGCGTGCCCGAGCCACCCGCCAAAACGATACCTTTCATCATGCGAGCAACTCCTTGGGATTGATGGCGCCGAGGCGTTCGCCCTGATAGCTGCCGTCTTGAACGCGGCGGCACCATTGTATATTGTCCAGGTACCATTGAACGGTTTTGCGCAGGCCGGTTTCGAAGGTCTCTTCGGGCACCCAGCCCAGTTCGCGTTCAATCTTGCTGGCGTCGATGGCGTAGCGCAGGTCATGCCCAGGGCGATCCTGGACGAACGTGATCAGGTCGGCGTAATGCGCAACGCCCTCAGGCTTGAGCGGTGCCAATTCTTCGAGCAGGGCGCAGATGCCACGCACCACGTCGATGTTCTTTTGTTCGTTGTGCCCGCCGATGTTGTAGGTCTCGCCAACGGCACCGGTTGTCACCACTTTGAGCAGTGCCCGGGCGTGATCCTCGACGAACAGCCAGTCGCGCACTTGCAGGCCATTGCCATACACCGGCAGCGGCTTGCCGGCCAGAGCATTGAGGATGACCAGCGGAATCAGTTTCTCGGGGAAGTGGAACGGCCCGTAATTGTTCGAGCAATTGGTCAGCAGCACCGGCAAGCCATAGGTTCGCTGCCAGGCGCGGACCAGGTGGTCGGACGCTGCTTTGCTGGCGGAGTAGGGCGAGCTCGGCGCGTAGGGCGTCGTTTCCGTGAACAGATCATCGACACCGTGCAGGTCGCCGTAAACCTCGTCAGTGGAAATGTGATGAAAGCGGAAGGCGCTTTTCTCAGGCTCCGGGAGGGCTTGCCAATAGGCGCGGGCGGCTTCGAGCAGGCTGTAGGTGCCGACAATGTTGGTCTGGATGAATTCCGATGGCCCGTCGATGGAACGATCGACGTGGGACTCCGCTGCCAGGTGCATGATCGCGTGAGGGCGGAAACGCGCGAGCACCGCACTGACGGTCGCCTGATCGACAATATCGGCCTGAACGAACTCGTAGCGAGTGTCGTTGGCAATGCTGGTCAGCGATTCGAGGTTGCCAGCATACGTCAGTTTGTCCAGGTTGAGCACTTCATGCCCGGTGTGTTGAATCAGCTCGCGAACTAGGGCCGAGCCTATGAAACCGGCTCCGCCGGTAATAAGGATACGCATGTTGGGCCAGCCTTTTTCAGTAATGCGAATAGCGGTAGCTTGCAGGCACGAGCGGGTAGGTGCAAGAATTCTTGACCCCATTGGGTTACGTCGCGCCCATCGGGCCGGATTATCCACGACTTGCCGCTTTCTCTCACTACTCTCGCACACAAATTAGAACTCCAGGTACGGCACTTCCGGTGTTTTCCGCACTGGAGTTCGCTCCGCACCCTGTAACCCCGGCGTAAACCCACTCTTTACGCGTTCTTTATGCCCCGCAGGCACCCTCGGTCTCGTTCCTTTACAGCCTCCTTTCCGACAATGACTCCACACGCGGCAATACGCCGTAACACGGAGAACTTCCATGAGCGTTCTGGATGGGGTGTCGCTGCTGCTGGCAGTGGGGCTGTTCATTTATCTGTTGGTTGCGCTGCTGCGCGCGGACCGGAACTAGGAGTGGCCATGCACAATTATGACTATTGGCTGATCCTCGGGTTTTTTGCCCTGGTATTAGTCCCGGCGCCGTTTCTCGGGCGCTTCTACTACAAGGTGATGGAAGGGCAGCGCACGTGGCTGACGCCGATTCTCGGTCCTGTCGAGCGCGGTTGTTATCGTCTGGCCGGCGTCGATCCGCAGGCCGAACAGAGCTGGCAGAAGTACGCGCTGGCCTTGCTCGCCTTCAACTTTGCGGGTTTCCTGCTGCTGTTCGCGATCCTGTTGTTCCAGGACCACCTGCCACTGAACCCGCAGAGCCTGCCGGGACAGGAGTGGACGCTGGCGTTCAACACCGCCGTCAGCTTCATGACCAACACTAACTGGCAGGGCTACAGCGGCGAAGCCTCCCTGAGCTACTTGAGCCAGATGGCAGGCCTCACCGTGCAGAACTTCGTCAGCGCCGCCACTGGCCTGGCGGTACTGGTCGCGCTGTGTCGCGGCATCGGCCGCAAATCTACCCGGACCCTGGGCAACTTCTGGGTCGATATGACCCGTGCCACCCTCTACGGCCTGTTGCCGCTGTGCCTGCTGCTGGCGCTGTATCTGGTCTGGCAGGGCGTGCCGCAAACCTTCGCGCAGTACGTGAATGCGGTGACGATGCAGGGTGTTGACCAGGTGATCCCGCTGGGGCCGGCTGCCAGTCAGATTGCGATCAAGCAATTGGGCACCAACGGTGGCGGTTTCTTCGGCGTGAACTCGGCGCATCCGTTCGAGAACCCGACAGCGTGGAGCAATCTGTTCGAAATGGCCTCGATCATTCTGATCCCCGTCGCGCTGGTGTTCACCTTCGGCCATTACGTGAAGGACCTGCGCCAGAGCCGCGCGATCATCGCCTGCATGCTGGCGCTGTTCCTGATCGGCGGCGCAACCTCGCTGTGGGCTGAATACCAGCCGAATCCGGCCCTGAACAATGTCGCCGTCGAACAGACCGCGCCGCTCGAAGGCAAGGAAGCTCGCCTGGGCACCACTGCCACGGTGTTGTGGTCGGTGACCACCACGGCCGCGTCCAACGGTTCGGTGAACGGCATGCACGACAGCCTCAGCCCGCTGAGCGGCATGATGGCGCTGGTCAACATGATGGTGGGCGAAGTGATCTTCGGCGGCGTCGGCGCAGGGCTCTACGGCATGTTGCTCAACGTGCTGATCGCGGTGTTCCTCGCTGGCCTGATGATCGGCCGTACTCCGGAATACCTCGGCAAGAAACTGCAGGCCAGGGAAGTGCAGTTGCTGGTGGTGACGTTGATGGTCATGCCGATTGGCGTGTTGGTGCTCGGCGCGATTGCCGCCAGCCTGCCTGGTCCTGTGGCCGCGGTGAGCAACCCTGGGCCTCACGGATTCAGTCAGTTGCTCTACGCCTACACCTCGGCCAGCGCCAACAACGGTTCCGCCTTTGCCGGCTTCGGTGCCAACACCCCCTTCCACAACCTGATGCTGGGCTTGGGCATGTTGATCGGTCGCTTCGGCTACATCCTCCCGGTCCTGGCCCTGGCCGGCAGCCTGGCGATGAAGAAAACCGCACCGATCGGGCAGAACAGCTTCCCGACCCACGGCCCGCTGTTCGTGACCCTGCTGACCGTGACCATTTTGCTGGTGGGCGGTTTGACCTTCCTGCCTACATTGGCGCTGGGTCCTATCGCTGAACATTTGAGTATGGCTGCTCTTCTGAAATAAGGAGCTAAGGAATCCATCATGAATATGCACGTTCCAGCTTCAAAATCTGCGTCACCGACCAAGTCGGTCGAAGCGCCAAAAACCGCTTTCTCGGCCCTGTGGCGTCCGGCGCTGGTGCAAGCCTTCGTCAAGCTCGACCCAAGGCAATTGCAGCGTGCGCCGGTGATGCTGGTGGTCGAACTGACGGCGATCCTGACCACCGTGCTGTGCTTCATTCCCGACACGGCAGTGCCGACCTTCGTCGCCGCACAAATCGCTGTATGGCTGTGGTTCACCGTGCTGTTCGCCAACTTCGCCGAAGCCCTGGCCGAAGGTCGCGGCAAGGCCCGCGCCGACAGCCTCAAGGCCGGCAGCGAAGGCCTCAGCGCCCGGCGCAGGACCGGCAACGGCAGCTTTCAGGTGGTGCCCGCCGCCAACCTGCGCAAAGGCGATGTGGTGCGCGTCGAGGCGGGAGAGATGATTCCCGGTGACGGCGAAGTGATCGAAGGTATCGCGGCGGTCAACGAAGCAGCGATTACCGGTGAATCGGCCCCCGTAATTCGCGAGTCCGGTGGTGACCGCTCGGCCGTTACCGGCAACACACGGCTGGTGTCCGACTGGCTGCTGGTGAAGATCACCGCCAACCCCGGCGAGTCGACCCTGGACCGCATGATCGCCCTGGTCGAAGGCGCCAAACGCCAGAAAACCCCGAACGAAGTGGCGCTAGACATCCTGCTGATCGGCCTGACCCTGATCTTCCTGCTGGTGGTCGTCACCCTGCAACCGTTCGCCCACTTCGCCAATGGCAGCCTGCCACTGGTGTTCCTGGTGGCGCTGTTGGTCACGTTGATTCCGACCACCATCGGCGGTTTGCTGTCGGCCATCGGTATCGCCGGGATGGATCGCCTGGTGCGCCTGAACGTGATCGCCAAGTCCGGTCGTGCGGTGGAAGCGGCGGGGGACGTGCACGTCCTGCTGCTGGACAAGACCGGCACCATCACCTTTGGTAACCGTCGTTGCTCGGCGGTGTATGCCGCGCCTGGCGTCACTGCCAGGGAACTGGCTGAAGGCGCGTTGTTTGCCTCGCTGGCCGATGACACGGCTGAAGGCAAGTCCATCGTTGAGTACTTGCGTGGCCTTCACCCTCAGCCGGAGCCATCCGCCGAGCTGTTGACCGCTGTGCCGTTCAGTGCTGAAACCCGCTTGTCCGGTGTCGACTATCAGGGGCGCGTGTACCGCAAGGGCGCGGTGGATTCGTTGTTGGCGTTCGTGGACCTCAAGCGCGCTGATCTGGCTGCATCGTTGTCCCGTGAGATCGACAAGATCGCCCAAAGCGGCGGCACCCCGTTGCTGGTGTGTGCCGACGGCAAGTTGCTGGGTGCGATCCACCTCAAGGACGTGGTCAAGCCCGGTATCCGCGAACGTTTCGCCGAGTTGCGCAAGCTGGGGATCCGCACCGTCATGGTCACCGGCGACAATCCGTTGACCGCCGCTGCCATCGCCGCTGAAGCGGGTGTGGACGATGTGCTGGCCGAAGCCACGCCGGAGAAAAAACTGGCGCGCATTCGTCACGAGCAAAACGACGGTCGTCTGGTCGCCATGTGCGGCGACGGCGCCAATGATGCCCCGGCCCTGGCCCAGGCGGATGTTGGCATGGCGATGAACGACGGTACTCAAGCGGCCCGTGAAGCGGCCAACATGGTCGACCTCGACAGCGACCCGACCAAGCTGCTGGACGTGGTGCAGATCGGCAAGGAATTGCTGGTCACCCGCGGTGCGCTGACGACCTTTTCCATCGCCAACGACGTGGCCAAGTACTTCGCGATCCTGCCGGCGCTGTTCGCCGCGATCTACCCGCAACTGGGCGTGCTCAACGTGATGCACCTGAGCAGCCCGCAGAGCGCGATTCTCTCGGCGATCGTGTTCAACGCCCTGATCATCGTGGTGCTGATTCCGCTGGCGCTGCGCGGTGTGCGGGTTCATGCGGCGAGTGCGGCGGCGTTGCTGCGGCGCAACCTGCTGATCTACGGCCTGGGCGGGATCCTGGTGCCGTTCGTGGGCATCAAGGCGATCGACATGCTGTTGACGGCGTTGCATCTGGTTTGACTGCGTGGTGTGCCAGATAAGCCGCCATCGTCGGAACGCCGCCCGGAGCAAGCTCGCTCCCACAAAAGCACCTCATACCCTGTGGGAGCGAGCTTGCTCGCGATGGATGCGCCACGGTGTACCTGACTTGTGAATTAGAGGATTTTGAAATGTCCACATTGATACGCCCGGCCCTGAGCCTGCTGGTCCTGATGACGCTGATCACCGGCGTCGCTTATCCACTGGTGGTCACCGGCGTGGCCCAGGTCGCGTTCCCGGATCAGGCCAACGGCAGCCTGGTGCGGGATGCCGAAGGCAAGGTCCGCGGTTCCTCGCTGATCGCCCAGGATTTCGTCGGCGACGCCTGGTTTCACCCGCGTCCTTCGGCCGGTGCCTTTGCCACCGTGTCGAGCAGTGCCAGCAACCTGTCGCCGAGCAACCCGGCGCTGGCGACGCGGGTGATCGACGATGCCAGCAAACTGTTGGTGCCAGGCCAGGGGCCGGTGCCATTGGCGTTGCTCACTACATCCGGCAGCGGTCTGGATCCGCACTTGCCACCGGCGGCGATTGCCTATCAACTGGCGCGTGTCGCGACGGCGCGCAACCTGCCGGTCGCAACGCTGCAACAACTGCTGGATGCCCACGTCGAGCAACCACTGATAGGCCCGCCGGTGGTGAATGTGCTTGAGTTGAATCGGGCGCTGGAAAAACTGTAGATCAAAAGATCGCAGGCTTCGCCAGCTCCTACAGGATGTACGCCATCTGGCGTAGGAGCTGCCGCAGGCTGCGATCTTTTAATGCCACACCCAACTATCAAGTCAAACAAGGCAATGAAAATGAGCAACTCCGGCCGCGCCGACGCGCTGTTAGCAGACCTGCCCCGCGATGGCCGTGGCCGGCTCAAGGTATTTCTCGGTGCCGCACCGGGTGTCGGCAAGACCTACGCCATGCTGCAAGCGGCCCACACCCAGTTGCGTCAAGGGGTGAAGGTCATCGCCGGCGTCGTCGAAACCCACGGCCGGGCCGAAACCGAAGCACTGCTCGGCGGCTTGTCGCAACAGCCGTTGGTACGTTCCGAGTACCGTGGCGTGTTGCTCGAAGAAATGGACCTCGACGGTCTGCTCCTCGCCAAACCGAAGCTGGTGCTGGTCGACGAACTGGCGCACACCAACGCTCCGGGCAGCCGCCACGAAAAGCGCTGGCAGGACATTCAGGAACTGCTCGCCGCCGGCATCGACGTGTACACCACGGTCAACGTCCAGCATCTGGAAAGCCTCAACGACCAGGTGCGCGGCATCACTGGCGTGCAGGTCCGCGAGACCCTGCCTGATTGGGTGTTGCAGGAAGCCTACGAACTGCTGCTGATCGACTTGCCGCCACGGGAGCTGCTGGAGCGCCTGCGCGACGGCAAGGTCTATGTGCCGGAGCAGGCGCGGGCGGCCATCGACGCGTTCTTTTCCCAGACCAACCTCACGGCTCTGCGCGAACTGGCGATGCAAGCCGCGGCGGCTCAGGTCGATAACGATCTGGCCCAGGGGTATCGTCAGTTGGGGCAAGCGGCGCCGGCCGTGCGCGGGCGATTGCTGGTGGGGGTCGACGGCGATGCCCAGGCCGAGCGTCTGGTACGCCATGCCAGTCGCGTGGCCCAGCGGCGGCACCTGCCCTGGAGCCTGGTGCACGTGGACAACGGCAGCGTGCGTGACGAGCAGTCCCGCCTGCGTCTGCAGAGCGCCCAGCAACTGGCCGAGCGCCTGGGCGGCGAAGTGGTGCTGCTGCGCGCCGGTGAAGTGGCGAAAACCCTGATCCAGCATGCCGCCGAACGCCGCGCCAGCCTGGTGCTGGTCGGCCAGTCCCGTCCGAGACTGCGTCGACGTCTGTTCGGTGGCGGGCTGGCGGCGCGACTGCTGCGTAATGCACGTGGGCTGGAGATCAACGTTCTCGACAGCGATCACCAACAGCTTCAACCCCATCAGCGGTCGATGCATTCACTGGTCTGGTTCGACTATGCATTGGTCGTGGTCGCGACGGTTCTGGCCAGCGCCCTGGCCTGGGCGGTGGCGAGTGTTTTGCCACTGCCGAACATTTCCCTGGTGTTCCTTGCAGCGGTATTGCTGGTGGCGGTGCGCAGCAGCCTCGGGCCGGCGCTGGCTTGTGCGGCGCTGTCGTTCCTGACCTACGACTTCCTGTTCATTCCACCGAATTTCTCTTTCAGCATCCAGCGCGAGGAAGACGTGCTGACCTTGCTGTTCTTCCTGCTGATGGCGGCCCTCACTGGCAACCTCGCGGCGCGCCAGCGCCGGCAATTGCAGGCATTGCGCGATACCCAGGAAGAGACCACTGAACTGCTCGACCTGTCCCGCAAACTCACCGCCGCCACCGACCGCCAGGCCGTGGTCAGCGCGGCTGCCCAGCACCTCAATGGTTGGAGTGATGTGCAACTGTGCCTGCTCAATCGCGACGGGCAAAACGGCTGGCAAGTCGAAACCGGTGGCCCCCTGGAGTTCAGCGAAGCCGAGCGCGGCGCCGCCGATTGGGCCTGGCAGCACGATCAACCCGCGGGTGCGGGCACCGGCACCTTGCCGTTCGGCCGCTGGTGGTGGTGGCCATTGTCGGTGGAGGACGGACCGCTGGCGTTGCTTGGCGTGTGCGCCAGGGAAGGCCAGACTCTGAGCGGCCAGCGCCGACGCTTGTTGACCGCACTGAGCCAGCCGCTGGCCCAGGCGCTGGCCCGGGCGCAACTGGCCGACGATCTGGAAGCGGCGCGGCTGCACGGCGAAACCGAGCAACTGCGCAGCGCCTTGCTGGCGTCGGTGTCCCATGACCTGCGTACACCGCTGACGTCCATGCGCGGCAGTATCGACAGCCTGCTGGCCCTGGGGGAAGCGATCCCGCTGGAGGACAGACGTGAGTTGCTCGAAGGCACCCGCGATGAAGCCGAGCGCCTGGACCGCTACATTCAAAACCTGCTCGACATGACCCGCCTCGGCCACGGTGCCTTGAAGCTGGCACGGGACTGGGTGTCGCCGGCAGACATCGTCGGCAGTGCGCGCAATCGCCTGCGGGCAGTCCTTGCGCCGTTGCAGGTCAGCACCGACGTACCGGCCGAGTTACCGTTGCTGTATGTGCATGCCGCGCTGATCGAACAGGCACTGATCAACGTGATGGAAAACGCCGCGCGGTTTTCGCCACCCCACGGGCGCTTGCAACTGCGCGCCGGGGCCGATGACAGCGAGCTGTTTTTCTCGGTCAGCGATGAGGGGCCGGGGATTCCGGAAGAGGAACGGGCGAAAATTTTCGACATGTTCTACACCGCGGCGCGGGGTGATCGCGGCGGGCAGGGTACCGGGCTGGGGCTGGCGATTTGTCAGGGCATGGTCGGTGCCCATGGCGGTCGCATCAGTGTCGCCGACGGCATCGAGGGGCGCGGCACCTGCATCACGTTGCACCTGCCGCTGCAGGCTCAGCCGGGATACGACAGTGAAGCCTGATCGTGCTTGCGCTACTCTCTTGCCACTTCTTTGTGTTGATGTGAATTCATGAGCCAGACCCCGACCATCCTGATCATTGACGACGAACCGCAGATCCGCAAATTCCTGCGCATCAGCCTCGTTTCCCAGGGCTACAAAGTGCTGGAGGCGGGTACCGGCAGCGAAGGATTGGTGCAAGCTGCGTTGAACAAACCGGACTTGCTGGTGCTCGACCTCGGCTTGCCGGACATGGACGGCCAACAGGTATTGCGTGACTTTCGCGAGTGGTCGACGGTGCCGGTGCTGGTGCTCTCCGTGCGCGCCAGTGAAGGGCAGAAAGTCGAGGCCCTGGATGGCGGCGCCAATGACTATGTGACCAAGCCATTCGGCATTCAGGAATTCCTGGCGCGGATCCGTGCGTTATTGCGCCAGGTGCCCGCAGGCGAGGCGCAACCAGCGGCGCTGAACTTCGGTCCGTTGACGGTCGACCTGGCGTATCGCCGGGTGCTGCTCGACGATGTCGAAGTCGCGCTGACCCGCAAGGAATACGCCGTGCTGGCGCAACTGGCGCGGCATCCAGGGCGGGTGATCACCCAGCAGCAATTGCTCAAGGACATCTGGGGGCCGACCCACACCGAAGACACTCACTACCTGCGCATCGTGGTCGGGCACTTGCGCCAGAAACTGGCGGATGACCCGACCCAGCCCAGGTTCATCGTCACTGAGGCAGGGGTGGGGTATCGGTTGTTGGGTGAGGGTAGCCTTTAGATCTTCGTTGCCTGATAGTCACCCGAGAACCTTCAGGCGTTCAGTTCTGCTCATTCTCATACCGGTCCAGCGTATCCCGCGCAATCTCCCGTCCCAGCGCGATCAATTCCGGCGCCTTGTAGAACTCGAAAAAACGGCACACGCGCTTGGGCACGTTGATCAGGATGTCCGGCGGATACCCGGCAATCTTGTACTGCGCCAGCGACGTCTGCATCACCTCGAAACTCTGGTTGATCAAATCCAGCAAGGACGCCGGCCCAACGTTGTCGATGATGAACGAACCGGTGGCGGAGCGGGGGGCGCCACTGGCTTCCGGAGCCGCCGCCGGTTGCTGCGCTTCGGGTTCGGCGGATTCGATCCACGGGTTGAGGTCCGCCCCTTCGGCCCTCAGGGCCTCCTGCTCGAGGATCAACAATTGCTCGGCCTGTTTGCGGCGGAACGGCAGCTTCGAGCCAAGGGAATTGATCAGGCTGTCGAAGCGGGTCTTGAAGGCGGCGGGACGCTGGATGACCGGCAATTGATAGTGGCGCTGATTGGTGGAGTTGAGGTTGACCGCGATGATCAAGTCGCAATGGCTCGACACCACCGGCACGATCGGCAGCGGGTTGAGAATGCCGCCATCGACCAGCATGCGGTTGCCCTGCATCACCGGGGTGAACAGGCTGGGAATCGCCGCCGAGGCGCGCATGGCCTGATGCAGGCATCCTTCCTGGAACCAGATTTCCTGCTGGTTGGTCAGGTCGGCGGCAACGGCGGTGTAGGGGATGCGCAAATCCTCGATGTTGATCTCGCCGACGATCTTGCGGATCTGCCCGAAGACTTTCTCGCCACGAATCGCCCCCAGGCGAAAACTGACGTCCACCAGGCGCAACACGTCGAGATAGTCCAGGCTCTCGATCCAGTCGCGGTAGTCATTGAGTTTGCCGGCGGCGTAGATTCCGCCCACCACCGCGCCCATGGAGCATCCGGCGATACAGGCAATGTCATACCCGCGCCGTTCGATCTCTTCAATGACCCCGATATGTGCATAACCCCGGGCTCCACCCGAGCCCAATACCAGTGCGACGCGCTTTTTCATGAATCGCCCTCGTTTGAATGGTTCAACAATGCACCCATCGAGGGCCATGCTTCAATCGCCATGGTCGTACGAGGGGACAAGAGCGTCGTATTTTCGACACTCCATGGCGGCACATGGTTATTCTCGTCGGCGCTATAGTTTGCACAGCGGACCAACGGCACTTTTCAGGTGCCACAACGTCTTACCTGCATGACTGTTGACCTATTCTTGAGGAGTGAATGATGAAAGCCTGGATCTGCGTGCCATTGATTGCCCTGGCGCTCGCCGGTTGTGCCGGCAAAACCGCTTATCGCGACAGCTGCGGTAGTAATCTGGATGCGGCATGGCATGAACTGGACCTGGCCAAGGCCGAAGGGTTCGCCGGGACTGTCAGCTACTCCAAGGCCCTGTCGCTGTTGACCGCGGCCAAGACCCAGCAGCAATTCGAGGGGTTCGAAGGCTGCACCAGGAAAGCCGAGAAGGCTCGTTTCTATATTCGTGAATCGCGCGCGGGGCGTTAAAAGCGAAAAGCGGTTACAAGCTCTAAGCTGCAAGCTGCAAGATCTTTCGAGTTTGCAGCCTGGAGCTTGCAACCTGGCGCTGTTTACGGAGTAAACCCCCATGATCGATCGGTTGGTGGCTCAGGTTCTGGGCCTGGAAGTTCGTCTGCTTGCCTGTCAGGCCCGCTTGAAAGAGCGTACAGACCCTGAAGCGTTACACGACCTGCGCACAACCATGCGGCGGTTACGCAGCCTGTTGCGGCCCTTGCGCGGGCTGCCCGGTGTCGAACAACTGGAAGCGGCCGCCTCCCGGGTGGGCGAACTGAGCACGCCTTTACGCGATCGCGAAGTGTTGGCGGCGTACCTGCTCCAGCACCATCAACCCCAAGCCGCACAGTGGCGCATGGCGCAAATGGCCGAGGCCTATCCGGCCGTGGCAGCCAGTCCCGAGCTCGCGCAAATGCTGATCGTCCTCGATGCGTTTCCACGTTTTCTACGTGCTGCCCAGCGCCAGGGATTGCTCAAGGGGCTGCGCAAGCGCATCGAAAAACGCCTGGGCAAGCAGTGGAAAAAACTCGACGAGGCACTGCACGATCCGACCCATGACCGTCATCGGCTGCGCTTGTTGATCAAGCGCGTGCGCTATGGCATCGACGCCTACCCCGAACTGGACCGTTTGCCGAAAGCGGCCATGCCCCGGTTGAAATCGGCCCAGGGCGCACTAGGTGACTGGCACGATTGCGTGCAATGGCTGGCGATGGCTGAACGGGAAGCGGATTTACAACCCTGTGTTGCTGTCTGGGAAGCCACCATGGCCGAGGCTGAAAGCCGTGCGGATCGGGTGCTGGAAAAACTCGGCAAGGCCTGTTTCAAATCCTGAGACCTCCCCGGATCCATTGTAGGAGCGAGCCTTGTTGGGCTCATCTGTCAGTCAATTTGGCCGGAATAGGCGATGTATCAACTTCGCCAGATGGTTAAGATCCCTTCATCTTTTCCGATCCCAGAGGTTTTCATGCGTTTTTCCGAACTGCTCGACGCTGTCCGCGGCCAGCCGCTGGAGCTGTCTATCCCGGCCTCCTGGGCTCAGGGGCGGGCCAGTTTCGGTGGCCTGGTGGCCGCTTTGCAGTACGAAGCCATGCGCGCCCGGGTTCCGGCGGATCGGCCGGTGCGTTCGTTGGCAATCACCTTCGTCGGCCCGGTTGAGCCCGAGGTGCCGGTCAGTTTTGAGGTCGACGTACTGCGCGAAGGCAAGGCCGTCAGCCAAGTGCTGGGCCGGGTAGTGCAGAAGGGGCAGGTGGTGACATTGATCCAGGGCAGCTTCGGTGCCTCGCGGCCCTCGGAAGTGGCGGTGGCCGCTGAACCGGCACCTGAAATGAAGCACTGGGACGAATGCCAGGAGTTGCCTTTCGTCGAAGGCGTCATCCCTGAGTTCATGCGGCATCTGGCGATGCGCTGGAGTGTCGGCGGGTTGCCGTTCAGCGGTAGCACATCCCGGCAAATGGGTGGCTGGGTACGCTTGCGCGGCGACGTAAAGGAAGAGGCCATCGGCGAGGCGCATATCCTGGCGCTGGTGGACGCCTGGCCGCCGGCCCTGATGCCATTTTTGAAGAAGCCGGCGATGGGTAGCACACTGACCTGGACCATCGAGTTCGTGCAACCGCTGCTGGACCTGAACACCCTGGACTGGTGTAAATACCTCGTCGAGACCGAATACGCCGCCGACGGCTACGGGCATGCGGCCGCAAAAATGTGGAGCGCGGATGGCCGGTTGATCGCCATGAGCCGGCAGACGGTGACCGTGTTCGCCTGATCAGTGACGGCGGTGGCGCTCACGCCAGGCGCGCCACCAGCCACCGCTGAGGAAGAACCGCGGAAACGTCAGGAACTGCTCGACCAACAGGCGTGATACTGCATCCTTGCGATCGCTGAAGGGTTCGGAGGCTTGGGTCTCCAGGCTGTGGCCGTGGCGTTGCAAGGCCATCGCCGCGATCACACCGATCACGCCGATGGCGATATTTGCCAGGCTCAGGCTGAACACCCCGGTCACAATCAGTAGAAATGCCACGATGAACAGCGGCACCGCGATCAGATGCAGCACCAGATTGGTCGGGTGCTGATGATTGTTCGGGTACGCTCGCCATTGCCAGGCGGGTAGGTTGGGGTGACGTTTACCCATGATGCCGATCCTCGATCCATGTTGAACACATGTAGGAAGAATAGGCCCGGTCTATGCTGGCGGCGAATCAAGGCTGGCTATTGGTTTGATAGGCGTCATGTTCAAATTTGATGTGGACTCGACTGACGCCTTCGCGAGCAAGCCCTCTCCCACAGGGGAATGCATTTCAACTGTGGGAGCGGGCTTGCTGGCGAAGAGTCCCTCAAAGCTTCAACTGACCTATCGCCTTGCTCAGTTCCCCGGCCAACGCCGCCAGCTCATTGCTGGTGGTCGCCGACGTCACTGTCTGTTGCACCGTGTTCTCGGTCACGTCACGGATGCTCACCACCGCCCGGTTCATCTCTTCCGCCACCTGGCTTTGCTGCTCGGCCGCCACCGCGATCTGTGTATTGCTTTCACGCATTTGCGCCACTGCGCCGGTAATCTCGGCCAGTGCCGCGCCGGCCTCTTGCGCCTGTTGTACGCAGTCGTCGGCCTTGAACGAACTCTCTTGCATGAAATCCACGGCGTCCCGCGTGCCAGCCTGCAACGCCGAGACCATGAGGGTGATTTCATCCGTGGAAGCCTGTACACGTTTGGCGAGGTTGCGTACTTCATCGGCGACCACCGCGAAGCCGCGCCCCATCTCGCCGGCCCGGGCCGCTTCGATGGCGGCGTTCAGCGCCAGCAGGTTGGTCTGCTCGGCGATGCTGTGAATCACGTTGACCACGCCGTTGATCTTCTGGCTGTCCTCGGCCAGCCGTTGAATCATCTCGGCGGTCTGCTGGACGCCGGTGGACAGTCCGGCAATCGACCGTTGCACCCGTGTCACGACCTCCTGCCCACTGCCGGCCAGGGTATTGGCCGATTGTGAAAGGTCACGGGTGGCGCCCGCGTGTTGGGCAATGTGATAGACCGTGGCGGTCATTTCATTGATCGCCGTGGCGGCCTGATCGGTTTCGCTTTGCTGGCCCAGCATGCCGTGGCGCACTTCATTCATGCTGGCCGCCAGCCGCGCGGCGCCGACGTCCAGTTGCCGGGCGGTGCTGGCGACGGTGTTGACCACCCGTTGATAACCGGCCTGCATGGCGTTGAAGGCGTTGGCCATTTGCCCGACTTCGTCGCTGCAAGCCAATGGCACGCGGGCCGACAGGTCGCCGGTTTTCTCCACGTGCAGCATGACGTCTTTCAAGGTGTTGAGCTGGCTGAGCAGGAAACGGATCAATAACTGCGAGGCACCGAGCATTGCCAACATCAGGATGAACACGGCCAACGCGTAGTTGGCGAAGCGCTCGCTGAACACCTGGCTCAAGCTTGGGCCGTGGGCAATCACGGCGACCCGCTGGCCATCGGCACGGGTAAACACTTCGGCACCCATCAACGGATTGTCACCGAACAGCGGCATCAGGTTGATCTCGACCCAGCCGTTTGCATTGATGAGTTCGGGAATGGGGTGTTCATTCAGCGACGGCGCTTGTCCGCGATTGAACGTCAGCAGGTTGTCAGCGTGGGGTAGCGTTTGCCCGGCGGGCCAGGCTTCGAGCAATCGCGCCTGGGCCCGGGCCGAGGCCTGGGCGGCGTCACTGCGGGCCTGCTGTTCGAGCTGCACCGCGTATAGCACCAGCAACAGGGTGGTGACGAAAGCGACGGCGTTGACCGCCCAGAATTTGTATTTCAGCGAGATATTGCTAAGCCAGGCACCCATGGAGGTCTTCTCTGATAGCGGAAACAGTTTTGGCAAGGTGCCAGCATTGTGCCGCTACTCAGGTGGCTGATTCTTGATGCAGATCAACGGCCCCTCAGCATTCCAGCGTGGGAGGGGATTTGTGGTTACTGGGGGATTGATGGCAAGCCGTAGAACGCCCGTGCGCACGCGGTGGTATGCGCCGCCAGATCTTCCTGGCTTTCCCCGCGATGCAGCGCCACTTCGCGCAGTACTTCGGTCAGGTACGCCGGCTCGTTCCGCCCGTTTTTCGGCTTGGGGCGCAGGCTGCGCGGTAGCAGATACGGTGCGTCGCTTTCGAGCATCAGGCGCCCGCGCTTGATTTCCTTGACCAGCGGATGCAAATGCGTGCCTCGGCGCTCGTCGCAGATCCAGCCGGTAATGCCGATGTGCAGGTCGAGGTCGAGGTAGCTGAACAGCGCCTTCTGTTCACCCGTGAAGCAGTGCACCACAGCGGCCGGCAGTCGGTCGCGGAAGTCGCGCAGGATTTCCAGCAAACGCTGGCTGGCGTCGCGTTCGTGCAGAAAAACCGGCAGCTGCAATTCGACGGCCATGGCCAGATGTTCTTCCAGGACCTTCTCCTGCTGCGGGCGCGGCGAGAAATCACGGTTGAAATCCAGCCCGCATTCACCCACGGCCACCACATTCGGTTCGTTGAGCAAGCTGCGCAAACGTCGGGCGCTGTCGGCGTTCCAGTCGCTGGCGCAGTGAGGGTGGATACCGGCGGTGGCAAACAGGCGCCGGGCGCTTTTGTCCAGTTGCTGGCACAGCTCAAGGGCCTGTTCACTGCCCTCGACGCTGGTGCCGGTCAGCACCAGTTGGCACACGCCGGCCGCATAGGCGCGGTCGAGTACAGCCTGGTGTTTGTCGGCAAAACTGGCGTTGGTCAGGTTGACGCCGATATCGATGAGTTGCATGGTGCTACCTCGGCCCAAAGGCCGGAAAGCATATCAGAGCCGTGGATTTATAAGAAAAGCCAAGAACTACAACGGGTTAACGCTGTCTCTTGAGCCTCGGACCAGGCTGGGTTGGTAGTTTTGCCATCATTGTGCCAGTCTTTCGCACTTTGCCAGCGCCTTGGGCGCTCTGTTTTTGTCGCCGCGCTTGATGGTTTTCGTCATTGAAGCGGGCCTCATATTCTTTCCGGAGAGTGGATGATTCGTCCCTCGGTTTTGCTACTGCTGTGTTGTTCGCTGCTACTGCCGATGACGGCGGTCGCGCGTCTGCCCGGGCCGCTGCAAGCCGTACCGGCCAGCAAGGTGCGCGACCTTGCCCAAATTCGCAGCAGTCGTGTGCTGCGGGTGTTGGTCAACCAGAGCCGCAACAGTTCCGGCGAAGTCCAGGGGCAGGCGATCGGGGTCGAATACCATCGTCTGAGAGCGTTCGAGCAATACCTCAACGGCCATGCCCGTGACGGCCAGGAAATTACCCTCAAGATCATTCCCAAGGCCAAGGATCAACTGCTCGGCGCATTGCAGCGCGGAGAGGGCGATTTGGTGGCACCGGGCGAGTTGCTCGATCTGCAACCGGGTTTCGCCGTCAGTACCAGTGAGCCGATTGCCAGCAACATCCCGTTGGTCCTGGTAGGCATCAAAGGCGAACGCCGCTATACCAAACTTGAACAGCTTTCCGGCAAGACCCTGGCGTTACCTGCCGGCAGCGCCGCCGGGGATGCCGTCAGCCAGATCAATCAAAAGCTCGCCCTGCACAAACTGCCTCCGGTCATCATCGAATGGGTCGATCCGAGTCTTGCTGTCGAGGACGTACTGGAGATGGTGCAGGGGGGGATCTTCCACCTGACCATCGTCGAGCAGCCGATCGCCGAGCGCTGGGGCAAGATCCTGCCCAAGCTGCGTTTCGACAAGCAGGTACTCATCAGCGAGCCGGGAGAAGAATTCTGGTTCGTGCGCCGTGATGCCTCGATGTTGCGGGCCAGCATTGATCGCTTCCTCACCGGCTACAAAAAACCATCGGATCAGGACGCCGCGTTCCTGCGGATCTATCGTCGTCTCTATCAAGTGCACTATCCACTGGCCAAGGCGGACCGGCAGCGTCTGGAAAAGCTTCGCCCGGTGCTGCAGAAGCACGCCGATGCCCAGGGCATGGACTGGCTGAACCTGGCGGCGCTGGCCTTCAAGGAGTCAGCCCTGCAACCCGCCGCCCGCAGTGGCGGTGGCCCCACCGGTCTGATGCAGATCACGCCATCTGCGGCGCAGCGGGTGGGTGTCAACAATATCCAGGACCTTGATGGCAATGTGCAGGCAGGGGCCAAGTACCTGGCGATGATCCGGCGCAAGTTCTTTGCCAGTCCCAAACTCAACGAGCGCGAACGCATGGCCTTCGTGCTGGCGGCCTACAACATCGGGCCGGAGCGAGTGCAAGGCATGCGGGCAGAAGCCCGGCGGCGAGGCTTGAATCCCAACCAGTGGTTCTTCCAGGTTGAACGCATTGCCATGGAGCAAGTGGGTATGGGCCCCGTCAGCTATGTTAATAGCGTGAACAAGTATTACTTGGCATTCGATCGGGAGCGGGAGTCGTTGGAGCCCCAGGGGCAAAAGGTTGCCTCACGCAAATGATCAACTAATCTGATTGTTATGACGGGTTTTTTGCGCTTTTAACATGTGAATTACTGATTAATATAGCGGCCAACCAACACACACTTACAAGGAATGAAACAGCATGAGCACTCTGATCAATAAGGTAATGTCTACCCGCGCCGGCTACGGCCTGACCGTTCTGCGCATCGTGGTCGGCATTGTTTTCGCCGCTCACGGCTCGCAGAAACTCTTCGGGGCATTCGGTGGCTATGGTCTGGCTGGAACCGCGCAGTACATGGAAAGCCTCGGACTGACGCCGGGTTACCTGATGGCGGCACTGGCGGGTGGCACCGAGTTCTTCGCCGGCCTGGCCCTGATCATCGGCTTGCTGGTTCGCCCGGCCGCACTGGGCCTGATCTTCCTGTCGCTGGTGGCGATTTTCTCGGTGCACATCAGCAATGGTCTGTTCATGGCCAACAACGGTTATGAATTCGCCCTGGCATTGCTCGGTGGCAGTATCGCGGTATTGATCGAAGGTGCGGGCAAACTCTCGGCGGACCGTGCCATCGCCGGCTGACCCCTCTGGCTCAACAAAAAGGCCCGCATTGCGGGCCTTTTTTGTTGAGCGTCATTCTTGACACTGTCCAGTCAGCTTCTCTAGGATGTTGCTCATGCGCCGATTTAAACAGCTACTTGCGGGGCGCCAGGTGACTCATCCAGTTGCCGATAGAAGCCGGAACAGGCTTCGAAATACCGCTAAAGCGCTGGTTCGGTGTTGCCTCTCACCTGCCATGCAGACTTTTGAGGCAGAGACACGACCCAATGAATGCACTAAACGCCGTTGTACGTCCCGCGCCGATCACGGCACATCTGACCCAGCGCAATCCAAAAATCCTGCTTGGCGGCAAACATCAGCCGACGCTCTTGCGTTATCTCGATGGCTGGCCACGTCGTACCGGAGGTCCCGCTGCCTTCCTGATCCAGTTTGTCGATGACGGTGAGTCGCTCGCTCGTTTTGCCGACGACAGTTTCGACCTGGCAGTGATTCAGTCCCCCAGCCTCGAAGATGCGCCTGAAGTGATCCGGCAACTGACCCGCGTTGCCCGGCAAGGGCTGATCACCCGGCGTTGAAACTCACGGGTAGTCGATCGCCACAATATACACACACTGTTCACCGGTCGGTGTCTGGACCCGGACTTCGGCGTCCAGTGCCTTGCCGATCAGGGCGCGAGCCAAGGGCGAGTCGATGCTGATCAGGCCCTGTTTGAGGTCCAGTTCATCGGGCCCGACAATGCGGTAGCGCGACTCTTTGCCATCCTTGTCTTCGATCGTGACCCAGGCGCCGAAATAGACCTTGTTCGGATCGCTGGGTTTTTCGCTGACAACCTTGAGCGCTTCCAGGCGTTTGGTGAGAAAACGCACGCGGCTGTCGATCTCTCGCAGCATCTTTTTGCCATAGGTGTATTCGGCGTTCTCCGAGCGATCCCCCTGGGCCGCGGCTTCGCTGACAGCCTGGGTGACCTGGGGCCGACGTACATGCCACAGCTCATGGAACTCGGCGCGCATCCGCGCTTCTCCCTCGGGGGTGATCAGCGCGGTGCCAGCGGTGCGGGGAGGGCGGTAACGGCTCATGACAGCTTCTTGTGGTGAGAATGGCAGGAGTCTATCAACCCTCGCGCAGGACTGTCAGCGGGCTGGTGTTCAATGCCCGACGGGTGCCGAACACCCCGGCGCCACCAATGAGCACGGCGCCCAGCAGTGGCAGCACCAACAGCCACGGGTGCGGATGCCACGGCAGGTCAAAGGCGTAGCGGTAGAGCACCCAACTCACCACTTCCGAACCCAGCGCAGCCAGCAAGCCACTGACTGCGCCCAGTAAGCCGAACTCGATACGTCGAGCCTTGACCAGCAGTAGCCGCTCCGCCCCCAGCGCACGCAGCAACGCGCCTTGGCGAATGCGTTCATCCAGCGTCGCTTGCAGGCCGGAGAACAGCACCGCCATCCCCGCCGCCAACACGAACAGCAACACGTACTCCACCGCCAGGGTCACCTGGGCGAGGATGCTGCGCAGTTGCTCCAGCAAGGCTTCTACCTGCAGGATGGTCACCGCCGGGAAAGCGCGAGACAGGTCGACAATCTGTTGGTCATGACCCGATGCCAGATAGAAACTGGTCAGGTAGGTTGCTGGCAGATCCTTGAGGGTGCCGGGCTGGAAGATCATGAAGAAATTAGGCTGGAAGTTGTCCCAGTTGATCTCCCGCAGGCTGGTGACCTTCGCCTCGCGATTGACCCCGCCAACGCTGAAAACCAGGTGGTCGCCGAGCTTGATCTTCAGGCTTTCGGCGACCTTGCCCTCTACCGACACGCCAGGAACATCGTCCGGCGTCTGTTCGTTCCACCAATTGCCGGCCGTGAGTTTGTTGCCCGTCGGCAGGTCCGCGGCCCAGGTCAGGCTCAGGTCGCGCTGGATTGCCCGATCACCTGCCGATTCCTTGGTGACGATTTGCTGCACCGGCTCGCCGTTGATGTTGATCAAGCGCCCGGGCACCACCGGGTACAGCGGAGCCGATTGCGCCGACACGGCAATCAGGTGATCGGTGAAGGCCTGTTTGTCCGCTGGCAGGATGTTCAGCGCAAAGTAGTTCGGTGCGTTTTTCGGCAGCTGGTTCTGCCAGGTGTCCAGCAACTCGCCGCGCAGCAGCGCAATCAGCGCCATCGACAGCAGAATCAGGCCGAATGCCAGGGACTGGCCCGCGGCAGCGAGGGGATGACGCAGCAGTTGGCCCAGTCCCAGACGCCAGGGCAAGGGCGCACGGGCAAGCATGCGCCGCAGACTCTTCAACAGCAGCAGCAACAAGCCGCCCAGCACCAGTGCTGCAATCACGCCGCCGCCGAGCAGGGCAAAGGTCAGCACCAGGTCCAGGCTCAAGCGCCACATGATCAGGCCGAGGGCGCCCAGCGCTGCGCCGTAGACCATCCAGGTGCTGGAAGGGATCGGCAGCATGTCCCGGCGCAGCACGCGCAATGGCGGAACCCGGCCCAGAGCCGCCAGTGGCGGCAAGGCGAAACCGGCCAGCGCCACCAGTCCGGTGCCGATCCCGGCAACTGCCGGAAACAGCCCCCCAGGAGGCACATCGGTCGGCAACAAGTCATGCAGCAGGGCAAACAACCCCAGTTGGGCGAGCCAACCGAGGAGAGCACCGCTGATGCTGGCCAGCAGCCCGAGCACAGTCAGTTGCAGGCTGAACAACACCATGGTTTCCCGGCGCGACAGCCCGAGGCAGCGCAGCAGGGCACTGGCGTCGAACCGGCGGGTGGCGAAGCGGGTTGCCGACAGCGCTACCGCTACGCCGGACAACAACACTGCCACCAGGCTGGCCATGTTCAGGTAGCGTTCGGCCTTGCCCAGGGCGCCGCCGATCTGTCGATTGCCGTCGCGGGCGTCCTGCAAGCGCTGGTTGGCGGCGAGCCCCGGTTTGATCAGTTGCCGATACGTCTCAAGTGCCTGAGCGTTGCCTCGCCATAATTCGCGATAGCTGACCCGGCTGCCGGGCTGCACCACGCCGGTGGCCGCAAGATCGTCGAGGTTGATCAGCACTCGCGGCGTCAAGCTGTAGAAATTGCCGGCGCGGTCGGGTTCGTAAGTCAGCACCCGTGCCAGTTTCAGGGCTTTCATGCCGACATCGATGCTGTCGCCGATCTTCAGGTCCAGGGCGGTCAACAGGCGTGCCTCGACCCAGGCTTCTCCGGGTCGCGGTCCGCCACCGACTGTTTCCGTGGCAAAGGGTGCGGGCGCGCTTTTCAATTCGCCGCGTAGCGGGTAGGTGCCGTCGGCCGCCTTGATGCTGGACAGCTGGATGCCGTTGTCGGTGGCGATGACGCTGGAGAACTCCACCACCTGAGCGTGTTCCAGACCCAGTTCGGTACCGCTTCTTATCTGTTCGGGGCGCGCGGGCGAACTGCCTTCGAGCAGCAGGTCGGCACCGAGGAATTCGGTAGCGCGCAGCATCATGGCGCCGTTCAGGCGGGCTCCGAAATAGCCAATGGCGGTGCTGGCGGCCACGGCCACCAGCAAGGCGAAAAACAACACGCGCAATTCACCGGCGCGGGCATCACGCAGCAATTGGCGGATGGCGAGGCTGAACAGGCGCAACAGCGGCAGACGTGCCATCAAGGCTCCAGAGGGGCGACCAGCAGGCCGGCTTCAAGACGGATCAGGCGCCGGCAGCGGTGGGCCAGGCGTTCATCGTGAGTCACCAGCACCAAGGTCGTGCCGCGCTCCTGGTTGAGCTCGAACAGCAAGTCGCTGATGCGCTCGCCGGTGTGGCTGTCGAGGTTGCCGGTCGGTTCGTCGGCGAACAGCACATCCGGCTCGGCGGCAAACGCGCGGGCAATCGCCACGCGTTGTTGCTCTCCGCCGGAGAGCTGGCGCGGCGAGTGAGTCAGGCGTTGGCCCAGTCCCACCCGTTGCAGCAATTGGGTGGCGCGTTCGCGGGCGTCTTTGCGGCCATCGAGCTCCAGAGGCAGCATGACGTTTTCCAGGGCATTGAGACTGTCGAGCAACTGAAACGATTGAAAGACAAAACCCACGTGCTCGGCGCGGATGCGCGCGCGCTGGTCTTCATCGAGGTTGCTCAGGCCTTGTCCGGCGAGGGTGACTTCGCCGCTGCTCGGCAGGTCAAGGCCGGCGAGCAGGCCCAGCAGGGTGGACTTGCCGGAACCCGAAGCGCCGACGATGGCCAGGCTGTCGCCCTTGTTCAGTTCCAGGCTGAGTTGGTGCAGGATGGTCAGTTCACCTTCCGCGCTGGGAACCACTTTGCTAAGGTCCTTCGCGATGAGAATGCTTGCGCCCATGGAGAGTCCGATGCGTGTCTGGTTTTTGAGTGCTGGCCTGGCCTTGATGTGCATGGCCCAAAACGCAGCGGCGGGTACAGTCCTGATCGTTGGGGATAGTATCAGCGCCGGTTTCGGGCTGGATACCCGGCTGGGGTGGGTGTCGCTGCTTGAGCAACGGCTCAGGCGCGAAGGTTTCGACGACAAAGTGATCAATGCGTCCATCAGTGGCGATACCAGTGCCGGAGGCCAGGCGCGCCTGCCCGCGCTGCTTGCAGAGCATAAACCGGAACTGGTGATCCTCGAGTTGGGCGGCAATGATGGCCTGCGCGGGATGCTGCCAACTCAATTGCAACAAAATCTTGCTTCGATGATCGACAGCTCCCGGGCCAGCGGTGCCAAGGTGTTGCTGCTCGGCATGCAATTGCCACCTAATTATGGTGCGCGTTACACCAAGGCGTTCGCCGAGGTCTATAGCAACCTGGCCGATGAGAAAAAGATCCCGCTGGTGCCGTTTTTCCTCGATGGTGTGGGCGGTCATCCGGACTTGATGCAGGCTGATGGCATACACCCGGCGGCCGGGGCCCAGGACAAGTTGCTGGAAAATGTCTGGCCTACCCTAAAACCGCTGTTATGAGACTTTTCTAGAGGCAGGCTTTCGGCTAAGGTGGCGCCCCCGATTTGGAGCCCCCGATGCCGCGTCCCGCCTGGTCACTATTTGCCTATCAACTGATCGAGCCTGACGAACAGCTGGATCTGTTCGCCTGCCAGGAAGTGCGGGTGCATCTGGTGACCCGTCAGCTGGAGTTGGGCGGCTCGGCGGACCGGACCCTGTGTGGCAGCCTGTTGCCGGCTTCGCCTCGCTGGTCGAGTGTTGATCGCCGGGTGTTTCAGGACCAGCGGCTGTGTTCGCTGTGCCGGGCCATTCTTGAGTCGCAGAAGCGGGGGACGTCGCCGATCTGGCCTGAACTGCGGTTCGAGCTTTGATCCGTCAGGAGTCGAGGCGGCCTTCGAGCCGACCTGTCTTTTGTTGACCGTGTACATATCCGTTGCTGCGGTAACGGCGACTTATGGTTTCGCCCTTACGGCGAGTCACTTTTAACAAGCGCCTTAAAAGTAACCAAAAGCGCTCGCCCCGAACGTACGGCCCCTCGCTAAGGCTCGGGGTTCCTTCGCTCCGGTATCCATCCGGGGGCATTGCCCTCCGGTCTGCTTCGCGACGACCTACATGCAATGAGTTCGACTGCGTCGAACGGCGCTGCGCGCCCATCCCCGGATGAACACCTCCACTCAGCCTCCCGAGGGGGCGGGTGGATCAAGATCAAGAGCTGCAGGCGAGCTAACGCTCGGCCTGATGAGTGGTGAAGAGCGAAGGTGTACGCCGATCTGCCTTTGCTCTTCTGTGGGAGCAGGCTTGGTCCGGGCGGCGTTCCGAAGATGGCGGCCTGACAGCCGACCAATTTTTTTCAGATATACCCGGATCAACTGTGGGAGCGAGCTTGCTCGCGAAGGCGGCCTGCCGGTCACCAGGTACCTCCCAGACGAACGAAACCCGCGAGCAGGTCGGGCCAGTAGGCCGCCTCGGCCGCTTTTGCGGTGTACGCCCCCTCGTGAGGCCGAATGTCAGGGGCAAGAGCGTTTGGTTACTTTGCGCCGGGCCGCGCAGGCTTTTCAAAGTGACCCGCTGTAAGAGCGGAACCGCCAGAGGCCGTTACCGCAGCAACGGATATGTACACCCTCAAAAATCCATGCCGCCTGACACATAGCCATCGTCGGAACGCCGCCCGGACCAA